>JAQVMU010000019.1 GCA_028703475.1 Atribacterota bacterium
GGGAATGTTATCTGCTGATTTAAAACCGATTCCTTTTAAAGTACCTGCCTCTTCCAGAAGCCGACATGTCCCAATACCCTTACCGGAAGTATTAGACAAGTTTTTTTATAATATTCTAAGGCCTAAACCTGATTTTATTCATGAAAAATGTATTGGCTGTGGCTTATGTGCACGGAACTGCCCGGCCAAATGTATCCAGATGATTGAAACAAAACCATATGTAGATCTAACTCAATGTATTCGTTGTTTTTGCTGTCAGGAATTATGTCCGGAACGTGCTGTTGAAATAAAACGTGGAAAGCTATCACGTATTTTATTCCGGTAATTCAAGCTGTTTTAATCACCTTTTCTTGCTGCAAAATTTCTCATATAAAACTTCTGGTTGCCATAGGAAGTTTTTATTAGTTTTTTGTCTTTGATGAGGTTTTTTATAACTTCCCAATCACTGCCTGCTTTTTTTAAGAAATTTTGTATTTCTGATTCACGCATAGGATGTACTGCTGTAATACTGAGTATATCCCTTTCAATATCCCCTGTAAAACCAAAAGACTGGACTGCAAATCCCAGTAAACATTCAACTGATAAACCGTATTCTTGAAAAATATTGTATGCTACCGTTATTTTTTCGGGTAGAGGAGGCTGTATCCATTTTATCGTAGGAGGACGGGTAGGAATAGAAATATAACATCGGTGAGCATTAAGTTCTTTGATAAAGCCTGCAATCTTATGCAGTTCTTCTTCCCGGTCATTCATATCCCGGACTAACATGGTTTCTGTATTTAAGCTCCCCTGAAAATCTTTTGAAAATACTTTAATTCCCTCTAAGATATTTTTTAATTCAAGAGACCGGTGCGGACGATCAACCTTTCGCCAGACAGAAGGTGTAAGAGCATCTACTTTTAATGAAACCCAATCAGCCTCCTTTAAATCTTCTCTCACTTTTTCCTGCCAGATCAGTGAAGCGTTTGATATTACAGCAATCTTAATACCCAGATGTTTTAATTTCCTTATTTTCTCTCCTAATTCCAAATCGAGAGTAGGCTCTCCATCGGGAACAAATGATATATAATCAATGGTTTCATTCTTCTGCTGAAATTTTTTAACCTCTTCTTCAATCTCCCTTACCACTTCAGTAGTATCATAAAACAGTGAGCGCTCTGCCTCCATCTTTAATGTTTTACCTACCTGGCAATATACACAGGAATAGGTGCATATCTTTGGAGGTATATTGTTAACCCCCAGGCTTTTACCTAACCGGCGGGAAGGAACCGGTCCAAACACGATATAAGATTCTTTATTTTCCATTTTTATACTCTACCTTCTTTTTTAAGTACCTGTTAATATCTTAACAAATTATTGCTTTTACCAATTAAGACATTCCTGAACCATGAATTTCACCACCGCAAAAAGGACATTTGCCGTTTTTAATTTGATTCTTCACATTAAAGAACTCCCGCTTTACCACTATTTTTTTACAGGAAGGACAGTATGTGTTTTCCCCCTGGCCGGTATTCCCCTGGTAAACATATCTTAAGCCTTCATCTTTTCCTGTTTTATAAGCAAGTTCTAAGGTAGATAATGGTGTAGAAGGTGCGTCATTCAACCGGTAAGTTGGATAAAAGGCAGTGATGTGCCAGGGAATATTTTTATCAATGTCTGCGATAAATCTTGCTATCTTTCTTAATTCATCACTACTATCATTATAACCTGGAATAATTAAAGTGGTAATCTCAATCCAGATTCCCAGTTGAAAGTATAATTTTATACTATCAAGCACTGGCTGTAATTTAGCTCCACAGACATTTCGATAAAAATCTTCATTCATAGCCTTTAAATCAATATTCGCGGCATCAAGATAAGGTGCAATATTCTTCAGTGCTTCAGGATTAATATAACCATTGGTAACAAAAATATTTTTTAGATCTTTTTCATGAGCAATTTGAGAAATTTCATACGCTGTCTCGTAGTAAATAGTAGGCTCTGTATAAGTATAGGAAATAGACAGGCAATTGTTTTTCAGGGCATCATCTACTATATCCGCTGGCGGCACCTTCTCTCCTGTAATAATATCACCCTGAACCTGCGAAATAGTCCAGTTCTGGCAATGTAAACAATGGAAATTACACCCTATTGCAGCAACAGAATATGAGTTAGAACCGGGATAAAAATGGAATAATGGCTTCTTTTCTATAGGATCTATGTGAGCGGCAATTATTCGCTGATAATTCAGGCTGTACAAAATACCGTTTCTATTTTCTCTTACCCGGCATATCCCTCTTTTCCCCGGTAAAATCTCACATTGATGCGGACAAAGTTCACATTTTACCTTCTTATCTTTAATTGATTTATAAAACATGGCTTCTTTCATAATACACACTTTCCCGGGTGTTTTCTCAAATTCCCATAGCTAATCTTTCTGCTAAAAAATGGGGCAAATTTGCCCTGTTAATCTTCTCTTGTGCTTTCAGAACAGGATAATCATGTCTTATGATGCGAACAATTGATTTTTCAGTATCAAAAATTACAAAACTAGCCTGAGGATTTCCATCTCTGGGCTGTCCTACACTGCCACAATTTATGATATAGCTGTTATTCTCTTTGATATTAATCTCTGCACCATTAATTGCATTATTATAATTAACCGCTTTATTTTTGCGGTTAAAGGTAAAATAGCCGGGAATATGGCTGTGCCCGATAAAGTAAATCCGGAAATCGAATGAAGTAAAAATCTCTTCAGCAACCTGCTCATCCAGAATATATTCCCATAATGGCTGTCTTGGACTGCCATGCACTCCAAGCACATCCCTGCACATTTCAATCTTACGGTTCAAAGCTCTTAAGTAGACAAAATCTTTCTCCTGAAGTTGTTTTTTAGTCCAGACGATTGCCAGTCTGGCATCTTCATTAAAATATTGCAGGTCCAGTTGACCGGTTACTGCACCTTCGTGATTACCCTTAATGCATGGGATCTCTAACTCTCTAATCTTTTCAATGCAAAACAGAGGATCTGCTCCATATCCTATAATATCACCCAGGCAAAAAATAGCATCTGTGTCTGTTAATTGACTTAGAACAGTCTGAAAAGCTTCAGCATTACTATGTACATCAGAGATAACTCCAATTCTCAAAATAAATACCTCTCAACCAAAAAATATTTCTGTTTATTTATATATCGGAATAAACTCTGAACAAACAGTCCAGATGTAATATTTTATCGGATAAGAGAAAGATATTTTTCGAACTTCTCCAAATGTAGTCCTCTACAGATAATATAATGGCTGGAAATTGATTTTTCTAAAAAATCGGCAACCGGCTCTTTCAAAGTTATTTTTACTTGAGTTGGGCATAGGGTCGGTAATTCAAGATTGTCAGTCAATTCTCCTTCTGCCAGATAATAATTATCCATGTTTCCGTTGATTTTAAAAAGAGTTACAGGACCCTTCTTGATCTTACCACATATTGCAATTCCTGTTTCTAATTCAAAATGAGTTTTCCATTCATATGATTCACACATATTAATGGGAATAAAACAATTGGCAAAAATAATTTCATTTGTTTCCTGTTTGATACAGGAAGGACTGGCTAAAAATACAGGCTGTTTGATTAATTGATTGGCAATAATCATAGAAATCAGGGCAGGGACATCTCCATCACATCCTGCAATAATACCTTCGCTATTCAATAAAGACAATGCAAGGTACCCTGTATTTTTATAAAAATCCCGCAGGTCCGAGCAGCTTACCGTAATGGCATTAAAATTATACTCTCGGCTTAAATTTTTTAATCCCTGGTAAATTCGCCTTTCCTGCTGAACCGTTTCTTTTTTAAATCCGGCCGGTTGAATATCCATATCACCAGAAACATCTTCGACCTTTACCAGATCAATATGCCTGACCATTTCCTCTATCGGGATATTATAAATCCTGATACCTGACTTTTTTCTGATTATATTATAATCTGCTCCACTGCCAATAAGCCTGGTGGACGGTTCACCAAGAACACCTGCCCGAGAACGCCTGCAAGATTTTTTTGCCTCAAAAGACTCTTTTAATAATCTCAGGCGACCGGCGATATATTTTTCTGAACCATGCAGAATCTCAACCTGTTCACCTCTTTTTTTTAAATACTCCTTTATCTCTAAAGCGGCAGACAGGGCATCATAAAAACAACCGGCAAGAAGTAAATAAGGATGTGGAAACTGCTGATAGATTCTTTTGAATTTCTCTTCTACACCACCTGACTTAATCATTATGACAGGCAGAAAATCCCCTTTTTTAATATCTGCAGGATTAATATCCACCAGGGACTCTCCCAAATATTTTTCAACTGATTTAATAAATGGCTGAAGGGATTGATTGATTGATTCCTGATTATCTTTATCTGAAAATAAACTGTAAATACCGATTTCCAATGTTATTCTCCTGTTTTATACTTAATTGTAAGATTCTATAATTACTCGCCCATTACGGCGATAGCGGTACCGCCTTTACCTATATGTACAGTTAATGCGGGTGATCCTTCAGCAATATAAATTTCTGCCTTGGGAAAGCGCTTTTGCAATTCCCGTTGATACCATCTGGCTAATTCAATATCCTGAATATGGGCAATGCCGAAGTGTGGGTTTTTAACGCTCTCGGCAAAATTGGTTGCTAATTCTAATGTCTTTTCCAATAAACGTTTATGTCCGATTACTTTTGCGGCCTCCTCAAAAGATCCTTCCTTATTAAGACTGATAACCGGTTTTAAGTGCATCATTGAACCGATTAAGCCTTTAATCCTATCCAGTCGACCACTTCTAATCAGGTATTTTAATGTAGGGATGCTGACAAATATTTTACTGTGTTCAATATGATGATTTATTTGTTTTGCAATCTGATCCACTGTAAACCCTTTCTCTATAAGATGTACAGCTTTTAATATCAGCAATCCTAAACCAACTGTACTTGTCCTGGCATCAATTACTTGAATCCTGTCACTGTATTTGCTTTTTTTCCCGGCAACACATGCAGCCTGGTAAGTTCCGCTTAATTTCCCGGAAATATGGATAGAAATAATAGCATCACTTTCCTGGCCTGCCTGTTGATAAACATTATCAAAATACTGATAAGGAGGTTGAGAAGTAGTTACATGATAATCAGGGTTTTCTAAATAATCAACTACTTCTTTTGCGGAAATATTTATTCTGTCTAAAAAATTTTCCTGGTTAACACTTACAGCGATGGGAACTAATTTTATATTATACTTTTGAATTAAATCATCGGGTAAATCACAGGTACTGTCAGCTACCAGGGTTACTCTTCTTTTCCCTGTTTTCAGGTTGATAATTTCAGTCTGTTCCCACATATCGTCAATTTTAGTTTCCAGAACTTTACCCATGGAACCAACAAGTGATATTACAAAATCAGGCTGGTTTGTATGTATATGTACTCTGATTTGCTCATCAGAGCCTGCTATGACCTGTGAATCACCTAAGCCCTCTAATCTTTTTCTAATAAGAGTTTTATCCAGATCTTTACCCTCCAGCAAACACTCGGTACAAAAGCGAAATTTAACTTGTTCCCTGGAATAAGATATATTTTTTCTATTAACCCCTGTAAGGGATTCAGAATCATTATTTTGCAGTGTTTTCAGCTTTCCATATTCAATAAAATCAACAATTCCTTCCAGTAAATTTACAAAACCCTCTGCACCTGCATCTACAACTCCTGCTTTTTTTAAAACAGATAGTTTATCAGGTGTTTCTAATAATGATTTTTTTGCTTTTGCAAGAGATTTTTTAAATAGCTCAACAAAATCCGGTGTCTTATGGGCTAACTGATTAGTATAAAAAGCCCATTCCTTCATAACAGTTATTATAGTGCCTTCACGAGGATTTGATATTGCATTTGTAGCCTGTTCAGCTGCCTTTAGTGCAGCTTTCGAAAAAGTAACAGTTGTCAAGCTGCTCATCCCTCTTGTCGCCTCGGCAAGCCCCTGAAAAAACTGTGCAAGGATGGCACCGGAATTGCCCCTGGCCCCACTTAATGCTGCTCTCGCTATTCGCTGAATCATCTCTTCAAAAGAATTCTTTTGGTAATCAAGTACTTCTGTTACAATGTTATTCATTGTTATAGCCAAATTGGTTCCGGTATCACCATCGGCTACAGGAAATACATTAATATCATTAAGATGTTTCTCTGTCTGGTTAATCCGTTGGGCAGATGTCATGATAAATCTTTTAAAACGTTTTCCGTTAATGTACTTAATACGTATCCTCATAATATTTATCAACCCTTTTTATATTTGTAATATTCTGAGCAAATAAAGATATTGAGTATATTTAATTATATCTTATTATATATTGAATATCACTTTTTTTTCCAATTAAAACTATTTTTTAGATTAATTTATACAAAAAATATTAAATATTGGGGTTTAATACGATTACTATAAACAGAAAACTAAAAACAGAAAAGATTAATAACAGAATTTTTTTAATCAATAACAGAGGAGGGTGATTTTGATTTTAATAAACTACATTATAAATAAAAGGTGGATTAAAATTCTAAAAAGGACTTTAACCCACCCTGGCTTAAGGCAAGATATTTTCTTAAACAGTATTACTTTAATACATGGAAAGATATTGTGTCAGCTCCCAGGGATGAACCTGTAAACTATAACACTCCCATTCCTGATATTTCGCCCGTAAATAGTTGGTTATAATATGTTCTGTTAGACCATTTTGTAAAACCTTGTCTTTTTTAAACTCCTCTAAAGCCTCTTTTAGATTACCTGGTAATTGATCTATGCCAAATTTCTTTAATTGTAAATCATCCATAGCATAGATATTTTCACTAACCGGATCCGGGGGCATAATCTTTCTATCTATTCCATCCATACCTGCCGACAGAATAGCAGCAAAAGACAGGTAAGGGTTACAGGAAGGATCCGGGCTGCGTAATTCAATCCTCGTAGAATCTCCCCTGGAAACCGGTATACGAATCAAAGGACTGCGGTTGCGGTGTGACCAGGCAATATAAACAGGTGCCTCATAACCGGAAGTAAGACGTTTGTAGGAATTAACCAGTGGATTGGTAATTGCGGTTAATCCCTTTGCATGTTTCATTATTCCGCCAATAAAATAAAGGGCTTCTTTGCTTAGTTCATATTTGTTATCCGGGTCATAAAAGGCATTACTTCCGTTTTTAAATAATGATATATTAGTATGCATTCCCGAGCCCGCAATTCCGTAAACGGGTTTCGGCATAAATGTCACATGTAAATTATGCCACATAGCAATAGTTTTACTGGTTAGTTTTAATACCATAATTCTATCTGCTGTTGTAATACCATCTGAATAACGAAAATCAATCTCATGCTGTCCAGGCCCGACTTCATGATGAGAAGCTTCAACTTCAAATCCTAATTTTTCCAGAGTAATTACCATATCCCTGCGTATTTCTTCACCCAGATCTACAGGAGAAAGGTCAAAATAACTGGCCTGATCATTTGTCCTGGTAGTAGCATTATTATTTTCATCCCTGCCAAATAAATAAAACTCCATCTCCGGGCCAAAATTAGCAGTAAGTCCCCTTTCTTTCAATTCTGAGAGCACTCTTTTTAAATTAGTTCGGGCACAGCCGGCAAATGGTGTTTTGTCCGGATTTACTATATCACAGATTATTCTAGCCACATCCTGTTCTTCTTCCCATGGATTTATCATAAAAGTATTGAAATCCGGCTGCAAATACATATCCGATTCCTCAATCCGGCAAAAACCCTGAACTGATGAACCATCAAACATTATTTCACCATCCAAAGCTTTCTTTAAGTCCCTAACCGGTACTTCAATGTTTTTGGGAATGCCCATGATGTCAGTGAATTTAAGCCTCACAAATCGAATTTTCAATTCTTCGGCCTTTTTTAATATCATCTCTTTGGTTACTTCTGGCATAAATTTTCTCCTTATCTTAATTTCTTATATGAAAATTTTATATTATACCTCTACAAGTAAATAAATTGCTTTTTTGGAAACCGGAAGTAATATTAATGACTGATTTTTTTATTATTGATATAGTGATTTATATTTCTCAACCATTTTTTTTCGCATTTTTAATACCATTGTATGAGAAATACCCAATTCTTTCCCAATCTCCCGGGAACTCAATCCTTTCAGTTTTAGATTAAGTAACGCCCTTTCCTTATATGATAATTCTTTCTTAAAATCATCATAATACAGGTATTCATCCATATCATAGGTAGTATGATTATGGTAATCAAACTGATTATCTTTCCCAGATTCATTACCCTGTTTTGGTAAATTATAATACTGATTGTAATCTGATTTTTTACTTTCAGACCTGACATATTTTCTAAGATAATTCTTTAAATAGTAATAACATCCCTGTAAGATATAGCTGTCATTTTTATTTTTTAATTTTCCATCCCTGTTTTGTTGCCACAAATACAATAATATCTCCTGATACAAATCTTCACCATCAATATATTGATGGTGAAGATTCAGCTTTCTAATAATCGCTTTAAGTTGATACCTTAATCTGTTTATTATTTCATCTAATTCTCTTTTGCCGCGATTCCCCATAGATAAATCCTATTTATTTATTGTATTTGCTATTTTAACGCCAAATTACCAGGCAGTTAATTATATTATAATCTTTAAGGTATACTCATTCATTATTATAGGAATCAAGCACTTTCAGGTAATTTGCTCTTTCAAAGGCTGCCGGTTCAGAAACCGATTTTTGGCTCATAATGCCTTGAATTTCTTGAATTGACTCATATTTATGGTTTTCTAACCAATGTTCTAAATCTTTCAGCAAAGAACCTAAATAGCTAAAACCTTTATTAAGCAATGAAGAGGCTAACATTGTTGCATTTGCTCCAGACATAATGCTTTTGACAATATCCTCGGCAGTATGAACCCCACCGGTAATAGCTATATCCGGTTTTACCTTGCTATAGAGAATAGCAGTCCATCTGATACGTAACAATAGTTCCTGGGAAGTGCTTAATTTTAGTGCCGGTTCAACTTTCATCTTTTCTAAATTAATATCAGGCTGGTAAAATCTATTAAACAAGACAACTGCACTGGCACCGGCTTCACCTAAAGATTTAACCATATTTGGTATTGAGCTTAGGTATGGATGTATTTTTACTGCAACCGGAATTGCAACACTGGTGGTAATCTCGTCAACGAGCTTTAAGTAATTATTTTCTACTTTTCTTCCATCCATATCAGGATTGGTAGGCAGGAAATAAATATTTAATTCAATGGCATCAGCTCCTGCTTCTTCCATCGAAATGGCATTATTTATCCATCCCCCCACTGAAACACCATTCAGACTGCCAATTATGGGTAAATCAATATTGCTTTTCAATTTTGAAATATATTCCATGTATTCATCAGGCATTAGTTTATTCTGAAGAACTTCCCTGTAATATTCTAAGTATTTACTGTATCCTTTTTCTTCATATAGTAAAAAATGACTCTTTTCCTCTAAATCAGTCTGCTCTTCAAATAAAGAAGGCAATACAACTGCTGCGGCACCTTCTTTCTCTAACAACTGAATATTCTCAATTTTTTCTCCTAAGGGAGAAGAAGCAATAATAATTGGGTTCTTTAATTTTAAACCCGAATAATGTACAGCCAAATCTACCATTCTATTTACCTCCTGAAAAATATTATTTTATTCTTTTTTAAATTCATAATAAATCTGTTAAATTAGGATAACTATCATTTTTGAGTATATTATTCAACCAAATCTTCTGAACGATCAAATGGAATTCGGTAGATATCTAAAATTTCATAATGACTCTCCATTGCTTTCTCTTTATCAATTATAACTTTTTTATTCCATTGATCTTCAAAGATTACAAATGGTTCCTGACAATTTTCTACTTTTTCCACTAAATCATGCATATTCCATATTTTTTCTCCATTTATCTGGTCAACAACCCAGCTGTTTATATTTTGATATCCCTGATTTACTTCAGCTGCCAAAGCCTTTAACAATACGACAATTTGTTGATCTTCTCTCTCAGGGGTATTGCTCAACAGGTGACAGACCAGCTCTCTTGGTGCAGATTGGCTCCATTGTGAGCCCCATATATTCAATAAATCTTTCGTAAGAGGGCAAAATACCAGCCCACCATAAATATAATAAGTGGGCAGGGTTTCATATTCCTCCATCGGTACAAGACGATCCTTCTTCATGGAACGCGACAGATTGATATTTAATTTTTCTTCATTTCCTTCTCTTAAGACAGTTAAAATGATATCCTCACCAATTTGTTTTTGCTGCACAGCATAATTAAGAAGAGTTCTTTCATTTCTGCGGAACTCAATAGTACCGTCATTACCCACCGGGTAGTCTTCTATTTTTACCAGCACATCACCAAGCTGTAATTTTCCATCAGCAGGAGAACCCGGAATAACCTGGTTAATTAAAACACCACTTGCCCCCGGCTCCATCTGATAATATTTTCGTAAGCCCTCGTTTTCCATATCCTGCATGCCAATACCCAAACTTGGATAACCATCATAACTGCCATCTTCAATATCTTTAAAGAAATGGCGGATAACCGGAACCGGAACCATATAACCTATATTTTGAGCAGATGGAATTCCTGCCATAACTACTCCTACAATTTTATCTTCCACTAAAACCGGTCCCCCGCTGTTACCAGGATTGATAGCTGCATCAATTTGACCGGCCAAAAAGACTGATGAACTGTGAACATAAGGCTGGTGTTCAATCCTTGAAATTACACCCTTGGTAATGCTTAACATGTCCCCACCCATTGGGAACCCGTATACTAAGACTTCCTGTTGAGTCTCCGGTAATTCACCTAAGGACAAAGCCGGCTCACCTTCAAAAAATTGCTCATCGTCTACTGTCAATAATGCCAGGTCAGTTAAATGTGAGACTGCTACTACGCGTGCAGTAAATCTTTGCGTATCACCATATTTGCGAACCTGCAGAAATGTTTGATTGCCTACCACATGGGCATTGGTCAATATTAAATTCCCTTCAATCATACATCCGGAGCCGGAGCTGGCTCTTGGGCCCTGCATGCTCCATGGATTATAGTAATCAGGAGAATTACTTACTGTATACACTTTTACAATTGCTTCCCTCACATCTTCTGAAGCAAAAGAGTTTGAAAGCAGAGAAAGAAACACTAAAAGAACAATTATGCTTAGTATATATACTTTTGCATTCACTACTGATAATTTTTTAACTTGGGTCATCATTTCCCTCCTGTTTGAAATTTTTTTAATTTACTACACAATGATAACAAATATTTACTCCAAAATATTATAGAAAAAGCAATATTATATTAATTAATAAATCAATTGTATTCATAATCTGCTTTCTTAGCAAGAAAATACCATAAAAAATAGCATTGTTATTCAAAAATTAGGTCTATAGTGTTATAATTTGTAAGATGTTAGTTGATTTTTAAATTGTTAGAACAGAAAAAAAACAAGAAAGATTATAGATTAAAAGTTTTATGAATATATTTATTTTATTTGGTTTGATTGGCGGTCTGGGTCTATTTCTATTCGGGATGCGTCAGCTGAGTGAAGGTCTGCAAAAAATTGCCGGAAATAAAATACATCAGATACTTGAAGCCCTTTCAAAAAATCCTATTAAAGGTGTTGCAACCGGAACTATAATTACAGCAATCTTGCAAAGCAGTAGTGCTACCAGTGTCATTACAATCGGATTTGCTAATGCAGGATTATTAAATTTAAAACAGGCAATGAGTATTATATTTGGAGCAAATATCGGAACAACAATAACTGCCCAGATTATTTCTTTCCAGCTGCACGATTACATCCTACCGGTTATTGGAATAGGTTTTGCTTTTAATACATTTGCCAGGAGAAAAGTATATCAGTATATAGGTTCTGTTATGATAGGATTTGGCCTGTTATTTTTAGGGCTTTCTACTATGTCTTCTGCTATAGATCCCTTAAAAAGCAATCCCTTATTTATCAGTCTGTTAGTAAGTGTAGCGGAAAAACCTATACTTGGCATATTCATAGCTGCAATCGTAACTGCCGTTTTGCAAAGCAGCAGTGCCACTACAGCAATTATCATCTCATTATCCATTCAGGGACTGCTTGGATTGAATGCAGCTATCCCTCTTATCCTGGGAACCAATATTGGTACCTGTATTACGGCTTTATTGGCAAGCATAGGAAGTTCCATTACCGGAAGACGGATAGCAGTTGGCCACTTTCTGACTAAAACTGCCGGTGTAACCATTTTTTATTTCTTTCTAAACCAATTTATCTCCCTGTCATCCTTAACAGCTTCTACTGTTCCCCGTCAGGTAGCAAATGCTCATACACTGTTTAATGTAATCGATACATTAATATTATTGCCCTTTTTGCCATTAATATTAAAAGTATTAATGCGTATTATCCCGGGTAAAGAAAAAGTCATAAAAAAAGGTACTATATTTCTTGAAAAAAGTCTAATCAATACTCCTTCTATCGCTTTAGGACAGGTAAAAAAAGAGTTAGTGCGCATGGGAAATATAGCACTGGGTATGTTAAGAAGCAGTTTAACTGCCTTGCAAAAAAATAATGACAGGATTGTTCAGGATATCTATCTAAAAGAAGATATATTAAATACTATCCATCGTGAAATAACAAAATACCTGCTGGTTGTATCTCAAAAATCCTTAAGTCATGCACAATCACAGAGTCTGGCTAATTTAATGAATATTTCAGGACATATTGAAAGAGTAGGTGACCATATCGAAAATATTGCAGATTTAGCAGAAAACAAGGCTAATGAAAAACTGATTTTTAGTCAAAAAGCAGAAAAGGACTTGAAATATATCTTTTCAAAGGTTGAAAAGTCCCTTCAATATTCACTGAATGCACTAAAAGATCGCAATGCGGAAATTGCAAAAGTAGTTACTAAAAGAGAAGATGAAATAGACAGAATTGAAGAAAGTCTCCGCAATGAACATATTCAACGGCTTACAAAACAAATCTGCAATCCTGAAGCCGGAATTATCTATATAGATGTGCTCAGTAATTTGGAAAGAATCGGTGACCATGCTTTTAATATCAGTATGATGGTTATTGATGAATTAACCAACTCCAAAGAAAAGGGATAGAATCAGATGGATAATATTTTTTCAGAAACATCAGAATATATGAGATAGTAGAGTAAATGAAATACTCTTTTATGATAAATCAATTTTAAGCACTTTCCGATAAAATTGTAAAATCTGCATATATGCAATCTCAGGATCAATAATATGTTCAGTTAATTTTTCCATGGGACATTTGTCATCTTTTGTTCGGTTCTGAATAAAATCTACGATATATTCATATTGACAAAATATTGAGTAGTCATCCAGCACTTCTTTTGCCTTTCGGCTGAGAATTTCAGCATAAATTGCCTTTACTTTATTTTGGGCTGCTAACATTGCTGCTGCCTTTCCAATTACTTTATCGGCAATAATACTATCCTCAATTATTTTTTTATTATCCCGAATAATCTCCATAAATGCCATAATCCCTCTCTTGTGAGATACTTTTACTGTTTTCCCATTTGCTAACAGGACAAAAGTATAGTTATTTTTCTTCAATATATTCTTTGCCTTTATAAGATTATCCATTTAATACTTCCTTTACATTATAAATATCACTAACCCTGCTTTACATTTTCAATTATATGTAATCCAATCATCAATAATCAAGTGATTTAAGGGATAATCTTTATAATGTATATTATTCTTCTAAAAATCTGTAAAAAAGAAAATTAAAAGGGCGGATTTAAACCCGCCCTTTTTTCATCATATTTTTGGTAAATCACATAATGCCTGTTCTATCTTCTCCTGGGAATATTGGTGATCTTCTAATTTGCCATCAAAATATGCCTGGTATGCTGCCATATCAACATGTCCATGTCCGCTTAAACAAAGAAGGATAGTTTTTGCTTCTCCTGATTCACGGCATTTTATTGCTTCATCGATGGTAGCCCGAATGGCATGATCAGCTTCAGGAGCGCTTATAATTCCTTCGCTGCGGGCAAAGTCTACACCTGCCTGGAAAGTGCCCAGCTGTTGTACTGACCTTGCTTCTACCAAACCCAAATTTAATAAATGACAGATAATTGGTGACATACCATGATAGCGTAACCCTCCCGCATGAACAGGGGGCGGTATAAAACCATGTCCCAATGTGAACATCTTCATTAAAGGAGTCAGGCCTGCTTCATCACCATAATCATATTCATAAGGCCCCCTGGTAAGAGTCGGGCAACTGGCCGGTTCAACATTAATAATTCTTAAATCAGGATGTGAACCATCTATTTTGTCTTTTATGAATGGTAAAAACATACCGGCAAAATTTGAACCACCGCCTACACATCCAATAATAATATCAGGGTATTCATCAATATTTTCCAGTACTTTTTTGCTTTCTTGCCCGATTACTGTTTGATGCAACAAAACATGATTAAGCACACTGCCTAAAGAATAATGAGTATCTTCTCTGCTTACTGCCTCTTCAACTGCCTCACTTATTGCCAATCCCAGGCTGCCCGGACAATCGGGGTCTTTTGATAAAATAGCCCTTCCTGCATTCGTCTGGTCAGATGGACTGGGAATACAATCAGCACCCCAAACCTGCATCATTACCCTCCGATAAGGTTTTTGATTAAAGCTTATTTTTACCATATATACTTTAACTTCCATATCAAAACAGGCCCCTGCAAAAGCCAATGCACTTCCCCACTGGCCGGCACCTGTCTCAGTTGTTATGCGGTTAACACCTTCTTTTTTATTATAATAAGCCTGGGCAACAGCGGTGTTTGCTTTATGACTTCCCGGTGGGCTGCTGCCTTCATACTTATAATATATTTTTGCAGGTGTCTTCAATGCCTTCTCCAATTTTTCAGCACGAAACAGGGTAGTTGGCCTCCAAAGCCGGTAAATATCTCTAACTTCGTCAGGTATTTCAATATATCTCTCTGTGCTGACTTCCTGTTTAATCAGCTCTAATGGGAACAAAGGTGCTAAATCTTCTGGTTTAATAGGTTTTTTGCTCGCCGGGTGCAAGGTTAAAGGCAGGGGTTTTGGTAAATCCGCCTGTATATTATACCAATATTGTGGTATATCTTTTTCTTCTAAAATATATTTTAATTGTTCCATCTTACAATTCCTTTCTTTTCTTTTTTTCATTGATATTTAACTAAAATAAAGATGCGTTATACTGACTTTCAAATTACCCCCTGGCGGGGGCCAACGCTTCACACTTATTTCATCATTCATGATTACATCTCCTTCTTTTCTTTAGCTGAAATACTTGATTCTCCTTACAATAAATTTATTGTTTTAGTTTTCCTTATTTAAAATGAATTACTTAAAACACTCTGCCTGTTTAATTTTTAACTTTTTTTTAAAATAATAAAAAAAGACTTTTCACCCCATAATCCTTTTAAGAATTAAAGGGACGAAAAGTCTTTCGTGGTGCCACCCTTTTTTAATTGCCCTCTAATATTCAACTTTTCAGGCAATCAACTCAGTTAGGTCCGGTCAAGTCTGACAAAACAAAAAAACCTTCCGTCAAGAGACGAAAGGTTGATATTTTCGCGTTGCCACTCTTTATAATACAGACAATATTTTTTCTCTGTCCATATCCGCTTAATAAGGTACGGGTATTATCAGATACCGATACCCTTTCCCTGATCACGGTGGGAAATACCGTCAGAACCTACTAAAAACTTATTTTTTTCAGACTGAAGCTTGTGGGTCCATTTAGTATACGAATGAGGTTGCATCTCATCAGCTGCAACTTTCTGTACTCATTAAATATATACTTATTCTCCCACGCATTGCTTTATTTATATGTATTTTTAAATATTTTACCACAGATGTCAAGACATTAGAATAAAGAAGTTAATTGTTTTTATGTTCATGTAAAATTTAGCAGATTTTGATATTTCTTTTTCTGTAAAAAAGTATGCTGTGTTATAATACTTACAAACATTAACTTCTTTTTTAATAATTCCACAATAATTAAACTTTTATTTGTATTATTGTATGGATTTTTATGAAACAAACTATAGGGGAATACTGATTTTGAATAAATCAAAAAAAAATAATAAGTTAATTTTTTGGGTAGCAATAACTATTTTAATTTTAGCAGTTTTATCAGGAATATTTTATATTTATATTAATGGTGAAAACTTCCGCAATAATCTGAAATCTATAATAATATCACAGCTTAAAGAAAATCTGGAAAACCCGATAGAAATCGGTAAAATAGATTATGTATCATTACAATCAGTACAATTATCTGATATTACAGTTTTTGAAGATATTTCTTCTGAAAATAAAGAGACATTATTCCGGGCAGATAAAGCAAAAATAAGCTTTACCCTTTTATTTCCTATTCTCCACTGGAATAACTGGCATCTTACTATAAGAAATATGGCTTTTTCTAATGCCTCAACAAGCCTAACAAGGAAATCCACAGGTAAATTTGATTATTTTGATCGACTTAAAATTGATTTAACAAAAATACATGAAAATATTACAATTAATCATATCAATTTTGAAAACAGCTCTCTGGTTTATCATGATGAAATGGTATATAACCACCACCTTAATCGTTTGACCACACGAGCTAAAAATATAGACGGTTACTTTGATTTATCACAGTTACCAAGAATTGAGATAGATTTTCAGGGTATTCAGGAAAAAGATAATGCCATACTGGGACTGAGTGGACAGTTTTGCATATGGGAACCGGATTATTCTTTAGACTTTCACCTTGAAAATGCAGACATCACCCATTTTCAGTACTTTTTAGAAGTAGCTGATTTATTTAATATAGACCGGGGTAGATTTACTACAGACTTTAACCTGAGTCATTCTTCAGACTCAAAAACCCTGGATGCAAACTGGAAAGGTATGGCAACTTTCCAACAAGCTGATTTTAAGCCACAATTCTTAAACCAAATTCCGTTTCATCAAGTGAATGGTTCTGTACAATTTTCGAATCCGGAAATAACAATAGAGGATATGACTGGCCTGTATTATGATAAAAATATCCAATTAGATGGACAGGTAATAAGCGAAACTGGTGTTTCTTTTGATCTTGATATTTTCAGTGAAGCAGTAAGTGTACCACAGCTAAAGAGCGATATTTTATCATTTATACCGGATTTAAATGATTTGTCTCTTAATGGAGAAATTGGCTTTTCTGTAAATGCAAAAGGAAAAACAAAAGGTCTGCAAATTGATACTTTTCAGGTAGAAGGAGATGCCTTTTCTCCTGAAATATTATTTGAGGACATTTCCTTTAAAAAAGTAGATTGTAGCTTTCTTTTCAACCAGGATGAATTAATAGTTAAATCATTAAATACTTCTGAAGAAAATTCAGTTTTAGCAGCCAGTGGAAATATTGTCTGGGATAAAAACAGCCCTTTTTACCAATTCTCCTTACAAACTGAAAACCTTTCTATCAGACATCCTCTGTTTGAACAGGCATCTATCTTTAATGCTTATTCGGGAAACATAGATAGCAACTTGCAGATTACAAACAAAAATATAGACAACCCCATGACAAGTATTGAGGGATTTTTTACATTAAAAGATTTTAAAACAGGTAAATTTTTATTAAACAAACCAGTAAAGGGTAATTTTTCCTCCACTATTGACTTAACTGAACAATCATTATCTGTTGATCAATGTGAAATAGAATTCGGTCAAAATAAAGGAAATTTTGAGGGGAAATTAAATCTGGAAAAACTTGATGGTTTTGCTTTTGAATTTGGAATACAGGTACCTGAATTAACTGATATCGCTAATTATCTTAATATGGAAACAATACCTACAGGCATTGCAGATATAAAAGGAACACTTTCTGGTTCCTCTCAAAATCCTATAATAGAAGCTGAGTTTAACCTTCTGGATTTCTCTATCCAGGATAATTCTTTAGGCAACCTTACAGGAAAATTGCATTATAATCTGGATATTATTTCACTTGAAAATCTCATTTTAACAAATCAGGATATTGAATTAACCGGGGAAGGTAAAATTGTTTTAGAAGATAAAAAATTACCGGAAATAAATATTTCTTATCAGTTAGATTCTGTAAATCTTAAGCCGTTTATTGAATCATACATAGAAAATGTTTCGGTTTCAGGGTTTACAAGCGGTAATGGTAAAATTACCGGTATATGGCCAAAACCTGAAATTCAAGGAAATTTTCAGTTAAAGGAGATTATGGTAGAAGACTACTTATTGGGACAGGGAGAAATTGATTTCCTCTTACAGCCTGGAGATAAGATACCACCTGAAGATATCAATAGCAATACTGCAGGACTTTTTAATCAATCAGGTTATTATTATACTTTTCAATTGAAAAGACTTATTCTGCAAAATGATTCCATGAATTTGGAAGCTATCGGCCAAACTGAATTTGTAAATAATAATCCATTTTCTATAGAGATTGATTTCAGTCACGATGCTTTTGAAGAAATTACAAATATTTTTTATGCTGATGAGAATTATATAAAAAGGTTTCTGCCATCAGAAATATCCGGAAATGCCAATATTCAGGGTGATATGCTCGAACAGAAGATAATCTTATCAGCATCGTTAAATCCCAGACAAAAAAATAATAATCCCCCTTCTAAACTGGAAACCGAAATAACACTGAGTGATAAAGGATTGCAAATTGCTGACTTTGATTTAATACAAAGTGAGGGGATATTAAAGGCAAAGGGAAGCATAAATCCTGCCCAGGAGGTTTCTATTGATTTCCAGGCTGAGAAATTAGATATCGGCTTATTAGCAAACCTGATGCAGATTGAGGAGAATATTGAAGGGATTATTAATATAGAAGGCAATTGTACAGGCACGGTTGAACAACCACAAATTTCTGTAATTGCCCAGGTAAATAAAGGCTATTTCCGCACCTTCCAATTTGAAAACCTTCTTGGCAATCTATACTGGGACAGTAAAAAAAATGAAATTGAAGTATTGGAACTTACTATTACTCTGGAAGAGGATAATTTAATACAGGCTAAAGGGAATCTTCCGTTGGATGTGTTTTCATTCGAGGAGGAAATTGATATAGAGGAAAATATCTCAGATATGGCTTCTAACGAAATCCCGTTAGACTTTCAAATTAACATGCAAAAAGCCAGGCTAAACTTATTAAAAATATTCTGGAAGGAAACATTTTCTGAAATCACAGGAGATATGAATCTTGAATTATATTTGTCAGGCACATCTAAAAAACCTGTACTGAACGGTATAATAGATATTAACCAGGGTAATATTGGTATAAACAACCTTCCAATAGAGATGGAAGAAATCAATACAAGTATAAAAATAACCGATAATTTAGTAGAAATTTCAGATTTATATTTTACCGCTTATGAAAATCGTTTAAACATATCAGGTCAATTTGAAATCATTCAATTTATGCCTGAAAATATTCTACTTAATATAAAGAATGACAAGAAAAGAATTACTTATCAGGATATTTTAGAAAGTAATGCTGACTTTTTAGCAGAAATCAGGGGTAGTTTAAGTGAACCTATTATTACAGGTACATTAACTTTATCTGAGGGTGAGATGAATCTTGAAGAATTGATGCAGTTATATGATGAGACACGAAATATTACTGATATTAATGGAAATTCTAAAAACTATCTTGACCTGGATCTTGAAATTGCCGATCCTTTTACGTTGATTCTTCCTGATGCAAAAATTGATGTAACAGGTAAAATTAATTTGAGTGGTTCTTTTAACGAACCGGCTGTAGGGGGCAATATTGTTCTCAAAAAAGGATATTTGATTTATTTTGAGAAAAGATTTGTTTTTTCAGACGGACGTGTTGTAATTAACAGTCTATCTATAAACGATATAGAAATTAATGCTAATGCGAATACTAATGTGCAGGATGTACAAATATCAATCAATGTATCTGGAAATCTTGCCAGTCCAAAAATACAGCTATCTTCTCTGCCTGTCCTGAATCAAGCAGAAATCGTTTCACTATTAACTTTGAACAGGAATATCCAGGGCTTGTCTGAAGGTGAAATAAGCCAGATCTTATCCCAGGAAATGGTAGACATAATATTTCAAAGCCTCCAGATTAACCTCTTTAAAAGGATGGAACGGGAATTGGCAGAAGAGTTAGGTCTCGAATTTATCAGGTTCCATTATGATATGCCGGAAAGTTCCTCAACTAACCTGTTTATTCTGGAAAATCTCCATCCAAGAGATTTAAAATTAGAAATCGGCAAAAATTTTGGTGAAGATGTTTTATTTACATATTCTACATCTCTTGATTTTGTCAGTGAAACAAGTTTAAGCATCGATTATCAGATTTCACCTACTTTTAGCTTTAGCACTCAATTTGATTCTTATTCTATAACAGAAGAGGATTATCGCTTTAAATTTGGTTTAGAAGTCCGGTTTTAATCGCTGCGTAAAAATGATACTATAAATTAGCGTTTTATTTATAAGTGTCGAAGGTATAGAAACATGTTTGATATACAAAATGCTCTTAAAAATAATATATTGTTTAAGGATTTTAATAATCAGGAAATTAATTCCTTTCTGGTTTCTTCCCGATACAGAACTGAGGATTATAAACCAGGACAAATAATTGCAATCGAAGGAGATCCTTTGTCTGAAATTGGATTAATCTTAAATGGTACTTTAGAAGTTCAAAAGCATTATCCATCAGGAAAAACTGTGGTAATAGACCAAATAGAAGTGGGAAAGGCATTTGGTGAAATAGCTATTTTTACATCCATGAAAAATTTTCCTTCAACAATTCTCACAATTACAGACTCTAAAATCATGTTTATTAATAAAAATAATATTCTAAAAATATGTTTTCAAAATGAAAAATTTTTAAGAAATTTATTATTCTTACTGTCTGAAAAGATAATTTTATTAAATAACCGTCTAAAATTCCTATCCAGAGAGACAATAAGACAAAAAATCTGTGTTTATCTGTTAGAAATTTACCAGAAAAAGAAAAATCTGCATATCACTGTACCTGTTTCCCGCGAAAAAATGGCTGAACAATTCGGAGTTACCCGGCCTTCACTATCTAGAGAGTTAGGTAAAATGGTTCGTGAGGGATTAATAAGTATTAAGGGTAATAATATTATTATTAAGCAACTATCTCTTTTAGAAGATTATATTTAATTATTGTACACAATATAAAACATTTACTAAAATAATCATTATACTATTTATATTTTTCCATTAATATGATATATGGATATAAAAACATATAAACTCCCGTGATTGCTAACCCGGGCATAAAGGTTCTCTGTCAATGAAAGAGAACCTCATTGTCAGGCTACCCCTGGTAAAAACCATTAGCATTAAGATCAAAACAACAAAAGTATATTCAGTTAGCACTGTATCTAATGGCTAATCATCAATAGTTTTCTCGTCCAATCCTGCAATAACAGGTTTTTCCGGCAACTGAATAAATATTTCTCAGTTGCCGGAAATTTGCTGTTTTATTCTTTTTTTGTAGATTCTATTCTTGGTCAAAAAACATTTTTAAATCATCCTCAACATCACCAATACCCGCTATGTTGAACTTTTCCACTAAAACATTTGTAACATTGGGAGATAAAAATGCAGGTAGGGTTGGACCTAAATGAATATTTTTCACTCCGAGATAGAGCAAAGCCAGTAAAACAATTACAGCTTTTTGCTCATACCATGCTATATTATAGGAGATAGGAAGCTGATTAATGTCATCTAAGCCAAATATTTCTTTTAATTTTAATGCAATAACCGCCAGTGAATAAGAATCATTGCATTGTCCGGCATCCAATACTCTTGGAATTCCCTCTATTTCACCCAAATCAAGCTTATTGTAACGGTATTTGGCACAACCGGCAGTTAAAATAACTGTATCCTTTGGAAGTTTCCTGGCAAATTCTGTGTAATAATTCCTGCTTTTCATTCTGCCATCACAACCGGCCATTACAAAAAATCTTTTAATAGCACCGCTTTTTACTGCATCTATAACTTTATCAGCCAGTGCGATAACCTGATTATGAGCAAATCCGCCGACTATTTCTCCTTTTTCAATTTCTACAGGAGGTGAAGACTTTTTAGCCATTTTAATTATTTCTGAAAAATCTTTTTGCTGACCTTCTTTTCTGTCGGCAATATGAGTCATTCCGGGATATCCAACTGTTCCTGTGGTAAACACCCGGTCTTTATAGCTATCTCTTGGTGGAATTATACAGTTAGTTGTCATTAGTATTGGTCCGTTAAATTTTTCAAATTCTTCATTTTGCTTCCACCATGAATTACCATAATTACCTACAAAATGGTTATATTTTTTAAAAGCAGGATAATAATTAGCCGGCAACATCTCGCCATGAGTATATACATCAACTCCTGTATCCCTGGTTTGTTCAAGCAGTTCTTCCATATCTTTAAGATCATGACCACTGATTAAAATACCCGGGTTATTTCGTACCCCGATATTGACCATGGTCATTTCAGGATTACCATAGGTTTCTGTATTTGCCTTATCCAGCAGGGCCATTGCTTCTACTCCATATTTACCACATTCCATTACCAGGTTAACCAGGTCATCAACAGAGAGAGAATCATCAATTGTTGCTACTAATCCTCTTTGCATAAAATCAAAAATGTCTTTATTCTCATATCCTAAATTATAAGCATGCTCAGCATAAGCAGCTATTCCTTTAATACCATAAATCGTTAACTCACGCAATGAACGAACATCTTCGTTTTCAGTAGCCAAAACGCCTACTTCCGATGAAACAGCCTTTTCTTCAAACTCAGATTCGTCATCTGATTTCCAGGTAGCACAATCTGGTAAATTCGCAGGTACTGTACCCCCTGAATCAACCAACTGTTGTTTTATTTCTTCCCTGACCCCGAAACCTTCCTTGATTTTTTTCACAAAATCAGATTCATCAAAATTAGCATTGGTTATAGTCATAAAAAGAGAGTCCATAATAAACTTATTGACATTTTTATTTTCTATATCCAACTTTCTTGCCTCAGTACTATAAACAGAGATTCCTTTACATATATAAATCAGCAAATCCTGCATATTGGCAACATCGGCAGCTTTACCACAGACACCTCTCTTCGTACAACCGGTTCCTTTAGCAGTTTCTTGACATTGAAAACAAAACATATCCATAAAACATTACCTCCT
>JAQVMU010000020.1 GCA_028703475.1 Atribacterota bacterium
ATGTTGAATATGTATGCCAGGGAGCATGTTATTTTTAGTTTGATTCCGGCATTTCTGATTGCCGGAGCTATTTATCAGTTTCTGGATAAGAATGCAGTTTTAAAATATTTAGGTGCCAAAACCAATAAAGTTTTAGCTTATTTTGTCGCATCTCTTTCGGGTTCAATATTAACCGTATGCTCCTGCACAGTACTACCACTATTTTCAGGTATCTATAAAAAAGGAGCCGGATTGGGACCGGCAATGGCTTTTCTTTACTCAGGTCCTGCCGTAAATGTACTGGCTATTATCATGACTGCCAGGGTATTAGGCTGGCAGATAGGACTGGCAAGAGCTATAGGTGCAGTAATATTCAGTGTGATTATCGGATTGTGCATGCATTTTGTCTTTCTTTCTGAGGAGAAAGAAAGACAAGCCAATGGAGAATTGCAATTGGGTACTGGTAATGATCAAGCTGATGGCAGAACAGGTTTGCAGAATATTCTCTATTTTGTATCCATGATTGGCTTTATGGTCTTTGCCAATTGGGCAAGGCCTCAGGCAGGAGATCAAAGTCTGTGGGCTTTGATTTTTCAATATAAGTGGTATCTGGCGATTGCCTTTGCTCTCCTATTCATCTATATCCTGATTAACTGGTTTCAAAAACAGGAGATTATACCATGGGTGGAATCGTCCTGGAGCTTTACCCAGCAAATTATACCATTACTTTTCCTGGGCATCTTTTTTGCCGGATTGTTACTGGGCAGGCCGGGAGAGGAGGGATTGATTCCTTCCCGTTTTGTGGCATCATTGGTAGGGGGCAATTCACTTAGTGCAAACTTCTTTGCCTCTCTTGTCGGAGCTTTTATGTATTTTGCCACTCTTACTGAGATACCGATACTGCAAGGCCTTATCGGTTCAGGTATGGGACAGGGGCCAGCACTGGCATTATTACTTGCCGGGCCGGCATTAAGCCTACCTAATATGCTGGTTATCCGCAGTGTAGTTGGCACAAAGAAAACCATTGTTTATGTTACTTTAGTTGTTATTATGGCCACGATAAGTGGCATGGTCTATGGAAATATAATTCAATAAATTTATAAAGATAAAGGAGTAAAATTATGAAGATTGAAATTTTAGGGATGGGATGTCCCAAATGCAAAAAAACGACTCAGAATGCCCAAATGGCAGTTGAAGAGCTGGGGATTGATGCAGAGATTATCAAAGTCGAAGAGCTGGATAAGATTACCGAATATGGCGTGATGATGACTCCTGCCCTGGTGATTGACGGAGAAGTAAAAGTGGCAGGCAAGATTCCCGCTAAACAGGAAATTATGACTTGGATTAAAGAAAAAACTAATCAATAGGAGATTAAAATGGGAGAATGTGGTTGTAATAATACGAAAACAAGGCTGATTTATTCCTGTTCCGGTTGTGCCGATGTGGGGGAAATAGCCGATCAGGTTGCCAGGAAGTTAACCAGGGACGGATATGGCAAGATGACCTGTCTGGCTTCAATCAGTGCCGGTATATCCGGAACAATAGCATCGGCTAAGGGTGCAGATGAGAATATTACATTAGATGGATGTTCGGTCGCTTGTGCCAGAAAAACTCTGGAGAATATTGGCGTAAAACCTACTGAGACTTATATATTAACTGACATGTATTTGGAAAAAGGCAAAACTTCGGTAAGTGAAGAAATCATTAATGTAGTCAGTGAACAGATAAAACATGGCATTGTATCTAGAACACAACCAAAAAAAGAACAAGAAAATAATAAAAATACTGGATGTTCCTGTGGTTCCTGTTAAATTAAATAAGGATAATTAGAAAAGAAAAGGAAAGATATGAGCAAGTATCATCGCGGTAAAGTTCATAGTATAAATGCATAATCAATATAGCCAAGAGAGGTTAATGTATGAAAAGTAAAAAATCGATTTATATAATTTTATCATTAGTTTTAACTGTGCTGGCAATATTTGGGTTAAAAACAGCATTTAATAATCCTGCGAGTGAAACCAAAGAGATAAGCCAGGCAGACGAGATTTTATCAGATAGTGAAATAAAAGCGACATTTGTAGAGCTGGGATCCAAGGGTTGTATCCCCTGTGACAAAATGCAGCCTATTCTGGAAGAAATTGAAAAGGAATACCAGGGACAGGTAGAAGTAATATTCCATGATGTAAAGACCCCTGCTGGCAATCCCTATATTAAAGAATTCGGTGTCAGAGCAATACCCACTCAGGTTTTTCTGGACAAAGACGGTAATGAATATTTCCGTCATCTCGGATTTTTCCCTAAAGAAGAAGTGATTAAAGTATTACAGCAACAGGGAGTAAAATAATGTCTGTAGCAATCTTTGAATGGCTAAACACATTAATACAATCAAGCTATCTTTTTGCTTTGGGTGCTTCCCTGATCTGGGGAGTTTTAAGTATATTGCTTAGTCCCTGTCATTTAGCCAGTATCCCTCTGATTGTAGGTTTCATAGGGGAACAGGGTAGAATGACTACCAAAAAGGCTTTTTGGCTGTCAACTTCCTTTTCTGTGGGGATATTGATAACTATTGGCGTTATTGGTCTAATAACCGGTTTAATGGGTCGTATGCTGGGAGATGTTGGTGTTTACGGGAATTATTTTGTAGCCTTAATCTTTTTTGTGATAGGACTTCATTTATTGGAAATTATTGAAATACCTTTTATTGGGAAGACCAATCAGCCTGTATTCCGAAAAAAGGGGATATTGGCTGCTTTTATTTTAGGGCTGATCTTTGGAGTAGCCCTTGGTCCATGTACCTTTGCCTATATGGCACCTATGCTGGGAATTGTCTTTACCGTATCGGCAACCCAGTTCCTGTTTGCATTTTTATTACTTCTATTTTACGGTATTGGGCATTGTTCAGTGATTATATTTGCCGGTACTTTTACCGAAGTTATTCAAAGATATCTTAATTGGAATAAGGATTCTAATGGGATGCTCATAGTAAAAAAAATATGTGGGTTATTGGTTATTTTAGGTGGCATTTATTTGATCTGGACAGTATAACGGTTAGAAAGGAGATTTAATATGACCAAAGAAAACCAAGGTGGATTAAATATATTTGAAAAATATTTAACCATATGGGTATTGCTATGTATTATAGCAGGCATTATTTTTGGGAAAGTCGCTCCCGGTGCAGCCAAGTTTCTGGATAGTTTAGCAATTTACGTAAATGGTGCGCCGGTGATATCCATCCCTATTGCCATTTGCCTGTTTTTTATGATGTATCCCATCATGGTAAAGATTGATTTTGCCGAAGTGTTAAGGGCGGGAAAATCTCCCAAACCGGTAGGGCTGACTTTGTTTGCCAATTGGGCGGTCAAGCCTTTTACTATGTATCTGATTGCCTATTTCTTTTTAGGGATAGTGTTTAAAAATCTAATAGGAGTGGATACAATTGACCTGGTTAAGCTCCAGCCTGGAGTTGATTGGGCTGTGGGTTCAGTCCATGGGGCTGGAACAGTGGTGTTTCACGAGGGTGTAAAAATGCTGGAAATCCCCTTATGGAGGAGTTATCTTGCCGGATGTATTCTCCTGGGAATTGCCCCCTGTACTGCCATGGTATTACTATGGGGTTATTTGGCTAAAGGGAATGACGGGCATACCTTAGTAATGGTAGCCATCAACTCTCTTTCCATGTTATTTTTATATGGTCCATTAGGCGGTTTCCTTCTTGGAGTAGGAAAGATGCCGGTTCCCTGGCAGACACTTTTGCTTTCTATCAGTATCTATGTTGCCTTGCCTCTTGTGGCCGGTTATTTTTCACGTAAGTGGATTATAAATACCAAAGGAGAACAATGGTTTAAGGAAAAATTCCTGCACATGCTTACCCCGGTATCTATTGTAGCTCTATTATTTACTTTATTGTTGCTCTTTTCCTTTAAAGGAGATGTGATTGTAAGTAACCCTTTAACCATACTATGGATTGCCATTCCTCTCTTTATCCAGACCAATCTTATCTTTTTCCTGACTTACGGTCTGGCAAAATTACTGAAACTTAATTATGAAGATGCTGCTCCTTCTGCTTTGATTGGAGCAAGTAATCATTTTGAGGTAGCCATAGCTACTGCTACCATGATCTTTGGCTTGGCTTCCGGTGCTGCCCTGGCTACTGTGGTAGGAGTATTAATTGAAGTCCCGGTGATGTTGATGCTGGTATCGGTATGCAAGAAAACCCAGGGGTTGTTTGCAAAAAGATAAAATAATATTTTTTAAAAAGAGGTCAATATTAGTGAAAAAAAATAACAGATTTAAACTTTTTTTTATGCAAAATAGGAAGGAAAAAATATTTTTTATTTTTTCAATATTATTTTTAATTATGTTTTTTGTAATTGGATTTAATAATATAATATTCAAAGAAGGAAGAAGTGAAAACAGAACCCAGCAAGCTGTGCTGGTTGAACTTTATATTGCAGACGGATGTCCCGCCTGTGCGGTGGTAGAACCTATTTTAGAACAATTAGTTGAGGAATATAGTAGAGAGAAGTTTATACTTGTAGAAAACCCATCCTGGGGATTGTATAGCACTCCTGAAATATCTAACAGGTATAGATGGTATTTTCCCGAGTACTCGGAGCGGGGAGTTCCTAATACTTTATTTAATGGACTTGATGACAGAATACATGGTTTAACTGATTATGAAATGATTAAAGAGAAAATCGAAGTTCTATTAAATCAACAGCCAATGGTTGAATTAGAGACAACAAGAAATACCAATTCTGCTAATTCCACATTCAGTGGGAAAGTAATAAATATTGGAGACAGTACATTAACCAATCTGGTAATAAACGGTATGGCCTTTACTGATAGAGAAAAGACAGGATTCCGTTATTCAGTCGTGGATATCTTTGAAGATGAAAAAGTAACCATTAGCTCTCTGGCTCCTGGACAGGAAATGGATTTTACTATCAGCATGGAAGGACTGGACTGGGAAGGAGACAATCTTGATGGAGTTATTTTTGTTCAGTCAGAATACCATGAAAAAAAGGTTATATGGCAATCAATTTTTGTAGACTGAAAAAAATAGTGTATCATTAAAATGCAGAGATAGTAAAAGGTGGCGAATGAAAAAGCTGATTAACAAAAATCTAATAATGCTAATTTTGATCTATGTATTAAATCATCATTTTTCAAGCTATGAATTTTAGGGAGGCATTGTATGATAAATAAACATTCATTTGAAGTCGGTTTTTCTTTTGGAATTACCTCAGGTATTATTACCACATTAGGGCTTATAGTTGGATTGAGCTCTGGGACACAGTCCAAGGTTACAGTTATCGGTGGAATACTAACCATAGCGATAGCAGACTCCTTCTCAGATGCCTTAGGAATTCATATCTCGGAAGAATCAGAGGGGAAACATACAGATAGAGAAATATGGCAATCAACAATTTTCACTTTTTTAGCTAAATTTATTTTTGCGTCTTTATTTGTTCTACCTATATTATATTTTGACCTTCCAGCAGCAGTAATTGTTAGTGTAATAATAGGGCTTTCTTTGCTTTCAATTCTGAGTTATTTATTATCTCGTAAGCAAAATTCAAAAGCATGGAATGTAGTTCTGGAACACCTGGCAGTTGCCATAGTAGTTATACTTTTGACACATTATGCAGGTATTTGGATAGCTTCAATTTTTGGAAAAAATTAATTCTATTCATAATTTTGTTTACTTTCCTTTACCTAATATTAATCTTAGCCCTTTTGAAAATATTTATTATTATAAGGGCAAAAAATCCACCGGCCAAAGCAGTGACTAACTGGGGAAAACTCATCATTTGAGCAATCGCAGGCGGAACCTGTACCAATAATCTTACTGCACTTACCAATACCAGGAATTTAACTAAAGAGGCAATGATAATACCAAAAATTTTATTTTTTGATTTTAGCCAAAAAAATAAAATTACCAGTATTGCATTGCCCAGGGCAATAAAGGGAATTAAAGGTGCCAGCGGGGGCGGTAAAATCCCCCGCATAGCGGCAATAACCGGTGTAAAAATCCCAATCAATATTCCTCCCTGCCATCCGACTATCATTGTTGCCAGGTAAAGTACTGTGTTTACTAAAGGTCCGGTTATGAATTGGGGGAATCCACCCATTTGAAATACCAGGGCAATAGCCAGTAAAATGGCGGTTCTTGATATCCATCTTATGCGAGTTTGCTGCATTTTTTATCTCTCTTTCATTAAATTGTCTTTTTTGTTAGTAAAAAAATTTAATTTACTGTTTTATACTTTTGCCTTCTTACTTTTCTTATCAAAATATTTTGTATGAAGAAGATGATGAGATTTTTCTCCCAGAGGTTTCCCTAAAAATTCATCATAAATTTGTTTGATAGCAGGGTTTTCATGGGATTTTCTTAATTCCCGCCCTTCGTCTTCTTTATAGATTGCCTGAATCCTGGCTTTTCTTACTTCATCGGTAGTCAGCCGTGGCTGGCCTCCTCCTCCGATACAGCCACCCGGACAGGTCATGATTTCAATAAAATGATATTCCTTTTCACCTTTTAAGATGGATTCTATTACCTTATTAGCATTGCCAAGTCCGTGGGCGACAGCCACCTTTAGTGTTACCCCTTCTAAGAACTTCCATTCCGGTAATGCGCCTTTTATGGTTAGCTGGGCTTCTTTGACTCCCTCTAATCCCTGGACCGGGGTCACATGCAGTTTGTCAAAAGGCAAATTTTTTCCGGTTACAACTTCGTAGGCTGTTCGCAGGGCTGCTTCCATGACTCCTCCGGTATTGGCAAAGATATCTGCAGCACCGGTTGAGATACCCAGTGGTGCATCCATTTCACCATCCGGTAAGTTTGCAAAATCAATGCCTGCCTGTTTAACCATCTTTCCTAATTCCCTTGTAGTCAAAACATAATCCACATCCCGGGTTCCACTGTCGGTCATTTCATCCCGGCTGCATTCAAACTTTTTGGCAGTGCAGGGCATAATAGATACTACTACCATATCTTCTTTTTTCTTGCCTATTTTATCAGCGAAATAAGTCTTAGCAACAGCTCCAAACATCTGCTGTGGCGATTTACAGGTAGAAACATTATCCCTCAGTTCAGGATAAAAATGCTCCATGTAGTTAATCCAGCCCGGAGAACAGGAGGTAAACATGGGCAGTTTAGTATCTTCATCATTATCGACTAATTTTTTCTTTAAACGAGTCAATAGTTCATGGCCTTCTTCTATTATAGTAAGATCAGCGGCAAAGTTGGTATCAAATACCTGGTCAAAGCCCAGTCTGCGTAAAGCAGTAACCATACGCCCTTTGACCAGGGTGCCAGGGGGCATGTTGAAACATTCGCCTAAGGCGGCACGGATAGCCGGGGCAGTTTGAACTACCACAAATTTCGTTGGATCTTCTAAGACTTCCCAGACTTTTTCGGTATCATCACATTCGCTGATCGCACCAACCGGGCAGACAGCAGCACATTGCCCACATTGCACGCACACGGCATCATTTAGCATATCAACCATTCCAGGACCGATAATCGTATCAAATCCGCGGTAACGGGGACCTAAAGTTGATACTTTTTGCACTTCCTGACAGGCAACTACACAGCGGCGGCATAAGATACATTTGTTCGGATCTCTGACAATACCCGGGGTGCTGGTATCCAGGGGAAGTTTTACTATATCAGCTTGAAATCTAACTTCCCTTATGCCGTATTCCTCTGCTAAGGTCTGTAATTCACAGTCCTGGTTTCTATCACAGGTATTGCATTCCCAGGGATGAGAGCTCAAAATTAGTTCTAATAAGACTTTTCTAGCACTTCTTACTCTTTTACTGTTAGTTTTAATTTTCATTCCTTCGGTAGCTTCGGTTATGCAAGCGGGGAGCAAAGTAGCAGCCCCTTCTACTTCTACCACACATAAGCGACATGAGCCGGGGTTTTGCAGGCCATCTAAGTAACAAAGAGTAGGAATCTTAATTCCAATTTCTTTTGCTGCATTCAGGATAGTAGTTCCTTTTTCTACTTCCACTGGTATGTTGTTTATTTCTATTTTTATTTGCATATCTATCTCCTTATTCGGTATTCTTTTAATACTTTTCTATTTGGTTATTTTTTAAAGCAATATTGTAGATATTTTTTTATTGATATATTTCATAAAACTTTTATTGATTGTTTAATTGGCTTCCAATTTGACCTAACTATCTAAAAATTAAAAAATAATTTTACTAATGAAAATAATTAAATTTCAATCGATTTGGTTACCCTTGTATTGTTCATAAAATACTGTTTTAGATAGAAATAGGAATAAAAGATTAAATTTAATAAGAGCAAAGTGGGCAGGTTGCCAGAAGAAATGTAATTAATATAGAAATAAATATTCATACTCCCTCCTTTCCAAACATGGGAGGCATGGAAATTTCTTACCATACCCTTGAGATATAAATATCTGCCGGTTGTTTGCCATGGATTGCTCTTTAGGTAACACAACTCGAAGAGATAATCTTTTTATTTTTACTAATTTGACAATATATCATAAGGATAAGAACAAATCAAGTTATTTAAGTGGAAAATTATAAAACTTGCTCAATAACCTAACACAAATTCTACAAGGTCTGAAAGGAGACATAGGAGGAAACGGTATTTATTAATTTAAGCCTTAACAAAAAACATGTAATAATGTATGATATATCTATCGTCCAGATACAGTTAAAAAATCTGCCTTACTGCTGATAAATCTTAATACAGCTTCCGGGTTCAGATAATAATTGAGTATAAATATGTATATAAATAATAGAAATAGGAACAAAGAGTATTTTAATTGGAATATGCTATTGTTTGTATCCCTGTCTTCAGCTGCCATAGACATCTATTGCTCTCACTTTTTACACATTATTTATTATAGCTGTAATATAGGGATTAGAATGAGCATTACTCATTCTGCTACTAATAAAGGGATTACAGAATGGTTTTTACACAAGCTACAAAAACAAACGACCGGGATCGGAAGCACTTGCTTTAATTATTTAATATATAATGTCATATGATTTTAAATAAAAATAATTACAATATTATTAATATTGATACAAAGACATAAAGGGAGAATTATAAAATGAATAATAATCAAATTCAATTTACATTAACTGTAAATGCAGGTAAATGGCTAATAGCCAGGGCAATAAGCGAATTAGAATGTATAAAAACTGCAAAAGAAAAAGGGAAAATAATTTTGTTCGGAGGAACAACAGTATCCGCTTTGACAGAGATACTGACAGGGAAACCCATCAGGTTATCAGGTAGAATAACACCCAGAGGAACTGTTACTGCTTATGAGAAAAAAGGAGAAGTTGCGCATACTTTACTTATAAACGATGGTAAATATTATGATATAGAAAATCAGGAAGCAGAACCGTTGTTGGCTAAACTCGGTAGCTCGGATGTAATAGTTACAGGCGCAAACGGCTATGATGTTTTTGGAGATGCTTTTCTGATGGCAGGGACATTCGGGCTGGGAGAAAGAATTAACCTTTTTACTACAATGTATACAGAGGGCTGTAAAATAATAATTGCAGCTGGAATTGAAAAGCTGATTCCTGGTTCAGCAAGAGATGCTATTGGATGTGCCGGTCGAAATTCTTCAAAATGGTCAATGGGTGCCTCAATAGGTCTTGTCCCATTAATTGGGGATATAATCAGTGAAATTGAAGCAATCAGGATATTATTCGGGATTGATCCTGTTGTTATTGGTCGAGGTGGGATAAACGGAGCTGAAGGCAGCACAACAATGGTAGCCAGTGGAGATAATAATTCATTAGAGGCATTAATAAAAACTATTGGTTGGGCATCTGAACAAAAATTAAGTGGGATGCCTGAAAGTACAAAAGAATGTGAAAGAGGAGTAAAGGCCTGTTCCAGACATGTAGGTTGCTGTTATAAGTCAGGCAAATACTTTAAAAAAATCTGATGTGAAAGAATAAAGTAAACTTTTTGAATAACAAAAAGGGTTATAGTAATGGTAAATTATTCTTACTAATTATACTTTTTCTTGAGAGCAAATATTGGCTTGTTGCAGCCAGAAGGAGTAACATGCCCCAGATAAACCAACTTAAATTGTATGACCCGTTTAAGTCTGCAATATAGCCAAAAACAGGAGGTGCCAGCATCATTCCTGATCGCATAAAGAGAGAGGCAAAACCAATTGCTATGCCAACATTTTCTTCAGGCACAGTTTCTGTAATAGCTGCATTATAAAGACCTGGCCAGCCATATCCGGAAAAACCGATTAAAAAAGCAAATAAGAATAATGTAAATATTGAAGGATTAAGGGTATGCAAAAAAAGACTTAAAACTACAGCTATAAATGAAAACAATATCCCCATATAGAAGAAGGTTTTTCTTTTATTAGTTTTTAAAAGCCCGTCACATAAAAATCCCCATATCGCCCTTCCGAAAATACTGCCAAACTGAACAATTGCAAAACCCAGGCCGGCAATTGTTTTTGGCAGATTATAATCTAAAAATAAAAAAAGGGTAAAATGAGCAGTTATTACACTACTGGTTGAACCTAAGAAAAAGCCAAATAATGAAATTATTAACAATTCCCTGTTAACTATTAATTGGTGAAAACAATTCCAGAAATTTGTATTATTAACGGTTTGTTTAGATTTTTTATTATTATTAGCTACACCCTTTTTTTCTGTGTAAATACGTGAAACAAAAAATGCATACAACAGGGCAATTATTCCTGGAAAGATAATTGCTTTTCGCCAGCCAAAGAGATTGCCTAAATATGGAAGGAGGATGGCTCCAATTAATCCTCCTGCAGGGAACCCCATACTTTGTATTCCCAGAGCAGTACTCCTGTATTGGTATGGAAACCATTCGGTAACAGCCTTACTAACCGTTGGCAGGTTTAAGCTTACCGTAAGACCTGTAAAAGCAGCCAGAAGCAATATTACAATAAAACTCGGAGCGAAGGAATGTAAAATATAAAATACTCCCATAAATACACTGCCAAAGACTAAACCCCACTTAGTACCTTTTATATCAACCAAGCGACCGGTATAAATTGCAACTATTGCGGAAGTAGAATAAAAAAGGGTGGAATGCATTCCTAATTGTGTCCTTGTTAAGCCGAAATCTGTTTGTAAAAATGGAAATAAAGCAGCAAATCCGTCACGGTAAATACCCGCTACCACTGAAGTCAGGGTAACAATAAAAAGTATATACCAATTGAAGCTAGTTTTTTTATTTTGTTGATTTTTTTTCATCAGTATCACAGATCAAATATTTAATTGTATTTATATAACATTAAATGTAAAAATAACTCTATAGAATTAAATTCTCTTAAAAGACTAATTATTTTTCAGGGAGCAACAACAATAGAATAATGCTTTTATTTTGGTAAGTCAATTCATTATCAGTTATAAAAATAATATAAATAAATCCAAACTTGATTCTTTTGTCTTTGGCAGGAAAAATAGAGGTTATTTATAGTATAATAATAAAAACCTGATTTTCAAAAATTATAAAATTAAATTAAGTTAATTATAAATGGATAAACTGGATACAATAATATAATTTTCCTTTAACTCAAAAGAGGTAGTTAAAATGAGATGGAAGGCCTATAATCAACTTGCCTGGACTGATACTATTCTGGCTCCCCCGGAAACTTACGTGAAAGAAGCTGCATCTTATATCAGGATATTAAAAAGAATATTAAAGGATAATAAAAGTAAAAATCCTCATAGGATGCTGCATTTAGGCTGCGGAGCCGGCGGGCATGATTATCATTTTAAAAAACATTTTCAGGTAACCGGAATAGATATAAGCGAAGGAATGCTTAAGATAGCCAGAGAAACAAATCCTGAAGTGGAATACCTCAATGAGGACATGCGAACAGTTAATCTTAACAGTAAATTTGATGCAGTGGTTATTCCGGATTCAATTATGTATATGACTACTATTTCAGATCTGAAAAAGGCTATCAACAATGCGGTTTGTCATTTAAAACCCGGTGGTGCCTTCCTTGTTGTTGCCCATCTCAAAGAAGATTTTCAAAACAATAATTTTGTCTATTCCGGTGAAAAAAAAGGCATTCACATAACAGTATTTGAGAATAATCATATTATTTCAGATACAACCTATGAAGCAACTATAGTTTATCTGATTCGCCAAAATAGCAAACAGAATATTTATCATGAAGTTCACACACTGGGATTATTTTCCTATAATGACTGGCTTACGATATTAAAGGAAAATAATTTGAAAGCTGACGAAATTCAGATGAACCATCTCTATGATAAATACCTTTTAGAAGACAGACAGTATAAGCTGAAAATATTTGCGGGTAAGGATAATTATCATGCGGGATAAAAGTTTTATAGCTGTTCATCGTGGAGGTTTGCTGACTAAAGAGCAACACCGAAATTTAATCGAATGGGCACGGAAATGTTCAGAACATGTCATTCCTCTGCTTGGTAATAATATTGACAATAGGTTAATTGCTGCTTTAGAAATTGCTCAAGAATGGAAAGAGAATAAAGCTTCTGTTGGTGATGCCAGAAAAGCTTCTGTAGCTGCTCATTCTTTCGCCCGACAATCTTCTGACCCGGTTGTTAGAGCGATAGCGCGTTCTATCGGCCATGCAGTGGCAACTGCTCATATGGCTGACCATTCAGCAGGTGCAGCATTATATGCCCGAAAAGCCGTCTTTTATTCAGGGAAACCAGTTGAAGCTGAACGCCAGTGGCAAATCGAACAGTTGCCCGCAGAAATAAGAGAAATTACCCTGATATTGCTGGAAGAAAAAGAAAAGCATTTCAAGATTTAAGTTAGCCTTGTATTTTAAAAATAAAGTGCTTGTTTCTATATAATATAGATTTAAGATCAAATAGATTAGCTATGGTAAAATTAGAAATAAGATAGATTTGTATAATTATTTTATTATCAGGATTTTATTATATTTGAGAGGTTAGAGTAATGGAAAACAATAACAAAAGAGAGTCTTTTTCTGTATCCGGAGAAAAAATAATTGAAAAAGTTAAAGAAATAGTCCGCGAAGGAAATGCCCGAAAGATAATAATAAAAAATGAGAAAGATGAAACAATTGCTGAATTCCCCCTTACTGCCGGAGCAGTAGGCGTGTTACTGGCTCCAGCCTTGGCTGCCCTTGGAGCGATTGCTGCTTTAGTGACTAAATGTACTGTAATTGTTGAAAAAAAATAAAAATCTACCATTCTCTCTCAAAAGAGAGAGAATGGATACTATTTATCAATCTTACTACCAGATTTCTTTCCATAACTTATTGCATTTTTTGGGCATATTAGCTGACAATTAAAACATTGGTGGCATAATTCAGTATTAATATTTGCCTTTTTGGTTTGCTTGGAAACAACTACTGCCTCTGCGGGACATACCGTTTCACACAATTTACATCCGATGCACTTATCATGATTAACTCTTTCAGTAAACAGGGCAAACCTTCCGGTAAGGCTTTGTAAAAGTCCAAAAGGACAGATATAATTATGGAATATTTCCGGTTTGTATCTTATAGTAACAATTATAGAAAAAATTACCAGATACAACAGTATCGGTATTTGAACACCAAACATTCTTTTTGCAAATATCGTCGTAATTACCATTATCAGTAACACTATCCAGGGAAGTGATTTGGATTTCAGCCAGTTCGGAGTATCTTTTGCCTGAATATTCAGTTTTTTTGAAAGCCATTCTGCGGGTATCATTACTGTATTCATAGGGCATATCCAACCACAAAAAATTCTGCCCAGCAATAGTGCCAGGATCATTGTTACTCCAAATATTGCCAGCCACATTACCATTGCACCTTTTGAAATCAACAGAATGAAAATTGCTAAAAATACAATTCTCGATATATTAATAAAAAATTTTATCATTTTAATTTTACCTTTCCACTGCAAGGATAATATTTAAGAAAAATCACTATATTATTGTTAAAATAACCACTCCAATGACAGGTAAATTCCCTGGGAACGCTCAAGCATGTTTAGCTTGGAGTGTTCATCTCCCAGTAAAAAAGAATAGTTAACTGATGCTGACACATTTTCTGTTAAACGGTAATCTACTCCAATAACATTTACCATGCTCATGTCTTGCAGACTTAGAACAGTTGCATAAAACGGAGTAAAATCACTATCGTCAAATTCTTTTTTGGTATTAAGATAGGCATAAGGAGAACAATCATCTCCTTCTTCAAATGGCATTCCGTAGATAAATCCCCCATTAAAATACCAGTTTGAATCAGTAGTGTAATCAGCACTTATTACACCTTTAAAATAAGGGTTATCCAACAAATCTTCTCCCAGGAACGACCAGTGCTCAGGTATGATATACGCCAGGTCTCCCCTTAAGGTAGCTCCTTCTATACCCGGGAATTCACCCTGGATTTCCAGGCCAAGTACCTGTTTGGTAGGATGGCCAACTGTAAATTCTGCCTTACTATCCTGAGAAATAGAAAGGTTCATTGGAAATGGATCCATGTAATTTCCTCGATAATAGCTTATGCCTGCATCAAATGTGGGGAAACTATGAGTCAGTCGCAATCCCCATACAATGTTTTTTGCTTCCTGGTGATTGAGTGTGACCTGGTTAATATCAAGTCCCTGTTCCGGCAGTCCTGCAGCATAGCTTGATAAATAGTCACTTTTTAAAAATTCATCAGGATAGGGAGTAGGCATCAGCCAGGGCAGGATAGCTCCATATAAATAAGTGGAATTACCCAGATAGTAAGTAGCGCTAATTCCAAAAGCACCTATTCTGCTCTGTTGTCCGGTTAAGGATATTTCCGGAGGTGCAGGATTAAAATTATCCAGGGGGCTGAAAATATCGGCAGCCCCCCATCGATTTATTATCTTCCCTGCTTTGAGGTCGAGATTTTCAATAATATTATAAGCACTTACATAAATCTCATTAGGAAATATTACAAATGGCTTCCCGAATTGTTTATTAGTAGTCCTAATTATTAAATCTCCTTCCAGATAAACATCATCTGTAAGTTCTTGAAAATAATCAATGTCCAAAGTTAAAGTATGATTTATCATCCGGGTAGATAATAAATAGGAAGTTTCATATTTTAATGTTTGTGATGTATTAAATGCTAATCCAGCCCGGGTAATAGCAAATATTAAAACAATCATTAATAATATGCCAAGAGAATATTTTAATCTCATCATCATTTCTCCTTTCTTAATCAACTAAAGGACCGGTTTCTGCAGGGTACGGATACTGAAAAAGCTCGATGACAAATCCAGATCATATTCAATCTCTATAATGTTCATCCGGGTCTGATGATTATCAGACAGATTGGTTATCTGCATTTTCATAGGAGTAAATCTTCCCTCATCATCAAACTTCACTTCCTTTATCTCAAGTGTCTTGGTATGCTGTCCATCCAGGTTAAAGAACTCTACTTTTTCAACATAGAATTGTGCTTTATTGACATAGAGAATAAACTTGCTGTAGGAAAGCTCCTCATCAGCAGGCAGTATCTCAAGTATATACTGTCTGTCGTCTTCTTCTAAAAGCTCTTTAGTATAGTCGTCATTCTGATAGTCCATACTCAGGTCTTCATAGGAAAAATCGGTTCCCATAAAGTTTTCCTGTTTGGAAGAGCCGGCTATTCTCCTTGGCTTCTGATAAGCGGGCATAAAAAGGTATATCTTATCACCATTTTCAATACTCAATAAGGTTACTCCCTCTACTGATTTGGGGGAGAGAAAACGCATTAACATGGTAATCTTATCATCAGCTTCTTCCTGTTCAAACATGATGATTTCCCTTATTTCTTCTTTACCCTCGCTGTCGATTAAAACCATCTCAGCCTGGGTTTTGCTGTTTTCGTACTCAGCCTGATTTTCTTTTACTTTATCCATAATCTCATCAGCAGTCAGCTGAACGGCTCCGGCAGCTAAAGAGATGCTGCCAAACAGGGCAATAACAATCAAGATAACAAAGTAAATATTATTTTTGTTTAACATCTTTTTCCTCCTTAAATTTAACACTATTTAATAGTATTGGTAATAACAGTAAAGTGTATACTACGCTTATCAGCATTACACTGGAAATGAGTTTTCCAAAAATTGAAATCATTTCAATCTTTGATAGGGATAATACGATTAACCCTGCAGCTACAGATATAGAGTTGAAAACAATGGCACGGCCGGTTCCGATCATGGTATTTTTCATTGCATCAATCCTATTATTCTTTTTTAATTCATCTTTATAACGATTAATAAAATGAATAGTATAGTCAATACCTGCTCCAATTGCTACGCTTGCCACCATCATAGTGCCTATATTCAGAGAGATATTTGCTATTCCCATTATACCAAAGGAGGTGAGGATAGTCAGTATTATCGGTATCATTGCAATAAGTCCAATCCATATAGAACTGAACTGGAAAGCTAATAATATAAATACCGCAACAAAAGCAGTCAGCATACTTTTGATTTGTCCCTGATAGACACTATCATTTACACGATTGGTGATGACCGGCATTCCTGTCAAACTAAAAGAAGAAGAAATATCACCATCCTGATCAGGTACATACACATAATCGTCAGTCAGATACCACAGATAGTTGGCATTATCCTGAGTCAGCTGCAGATCGAATATATTAGTTATCTGCTCCCGGGCATACTGGATTTTTTCTCTCTCGCCGGCAATGGCAATAGAGCTGTCAATAACATCCTGCAGGTACCCGGCATCATATTCGGAGATTTCAAGCTGGTTGGTTATCCTGTTTATAAATGTTACACTATCCAGATTAGATTTCAGGTAACCGGAGATAACAGGTTCTATTTCAATAGCTGTTATACCAAAGTCTTCCAGCTCTAAAGAAGATAAGCTGATTATTTCTTCAATGAAGTCCTTATCGGTCTGTATAAACTCCGTATTAGTAAGTCCGGCAATTCTAATCAGCTCTTCTTTTAGTTCTGCTGACTGTGTCTGGTCAAGTTCTGTTCCATTTGCCTGCCAGGAGGTTATAATATCCTCTGCAATATAGGGATAGTACTGTTCTTTCTCCTCAGGGGATAGCTGGCTTATGTCAATCCTTTTGACTGTCTTTGGTATCTGCTGGATAAATTGTTCGACTTTCTGGATGGATTGCTCTACAACAAGAGAAGTCATTTCTCTTGAACGCACTTGCAGTACTGTGCTTTGGTCGTCATCTTTAATCATGGAATCAACAAATTCATTACCCTCTGCAAAAAACCAGAGATTATCTATTTTAGCCGGATTGGCAGGAATAATCTTTTTATTTTCCATTGCCTCATTGAGTTGTGTTAAGAAAATACTGATGGAAGCCGGCTGAGAAAGAGAGGGCAATCTTTTGGCATAGTTTTGAATCTTATCGATACTTCTTAATATATAAGGATGTTTGACATTTTCTGCCTCTGTATATACATATAGAAAGTCAACCCCCCCGAACTTGTCTTTGAAGTAATCCATGCTTTTTGTGATAGGATTGTTCAAACCCAATCTTGCCTCAATAGATGAGTCTGGTTTCACCTGGGTCACATAGAATCCTGAAACAATAACAACAACTATAATGATACTAATAATCAAAACCTTTTTCCTGACAATTGAATTTGCTAAAAAATTAAGAAAACGGGTTATTAGATCTTCCGAATGATGAGAGAAATTTTCCGGCACTTTTTTGGGAGCAAAGACATTAAAAATTGCCCCAAGAAAAAAAATTACCAGCAGAAATGCTACGAAAATACCGATTGTGGCAAAAATCCCAAATTCGGTCATCGGTATAATGATGGCAGTTACAAGGGAAGCAAAACCGGCCATCGTTGTTAAAGCACTCATCATAATAGGAACAACCGAATAAGTTATCGCTTTTTCAATAGCCTTTTCAGGAGCAAAGTGTTGTCTTTCTTCATAGTACCTGCTGATAAAATGAATGCCATATGCAGTTACCAGGGAGAGCATGACTACCGGAATTACTGATATAATGATTGTTACTGTTTTGCCGGAGGCAGCAATTGCTCCTAATAGTAAAAGAGAAGAGAGTATTGCAACCAGTGCTGGAAAGATTGTTCCCTGAATGCTTCGAAAACTATAATACAAAAGAGCAAGAATTATAATAGCTGCGATTATTACCAATGACATATTATCAGTAGCCATCTCAGTAATCTGAGCGTCCATAATTGGATAACCGTGATATTCAATTTTAAGTGCATTTTCTATATTTTCCTGAACAATGCCCTCAATTTCATTCTTCAGTATAGTTCCATTAATATCCGGCACAGATTCAGCCATTAACAGGGCTGCTTTGCCATCAGGTGATAAGTATGAGCCCCGGATTAGTTCATCTTCATATGCATCTTGTTCCAGTTGCCGGGCTTCCTGCCGGGTTTCCGGGAAAACTTCTACGAATTCTCTAACTTCAATGCCGAAGTCTGTGGCAATAATCTTTGGCATGTTTAAGAATGAATTTACCGAAGCTATATAATCAGATTTTTCCAGCTGTTCAGAAATATATTTAAAATTTTGCAGGTTTTCTAATTCAAATAAATCACTATACTCTATGGCAATAAGGGTGATGTTCTCATTATTACTGCCAAACTTTTCTGAAATTTCCTCGTAGAATTCTATTTCCGGATCACCTTCAGCCAGGTACTCGGTGATATCATCATCTACCACCAGGTTTCTGATTTGAGAAATGCTTAATATGCTTAATAAAATTGTAAAGATAATTATTAATTTTGAATATTTTCTGATAAAAGTTGCAAGATTTTTCATATAATCTACTCCTGTTTAGTGGATAAGGTTTAAAGAATATTATTTTTAGGTTTTTTAATTCCGGAAATGACAAATTTGGATAACATATCAATGACTTCCTCAGTTGTATAGGGGAACCTGGATATTGTCTCAGGATTTATAACAGCTTGAATTGTATTAAGAATTAATATTACAATTATTTCAATATCAATATCATCACGGACAGTTTTTTCTTCTTTTGCCTGTATAAGGAGTTTTCTAATCTCATTATTAAACATTTTTTCCCGGAGATTGATTATTGTTTCCCAGGCTTTTGGATTATTTCTTTTAATATCTTCAAAGGCATGAATACTGGATTTTGTAATGTGAGCCTGTATTAAAGAAATGATTTGTTTTAATGAAACAAGCGCATCTTCCTTTTTGCTGTAGGTAATTTTGTTTATTTCTTCCTGGAATTCCTGGAAAAAATCATAGATTACAGCTTCTAATAATATTTTTTTACTTTCATAAAACTGATAGAGGGTTCTTTTGCTCATATTGAGCTCAGAAGCCAATTCATCCATCGTTACTTTAGAATAACCGAAACCAAAGAATAGTCTTCTTGCAGCTAAAAGTACTTTTTTCTTGACAGAGTCTTCCTGATTGTTTGCCATTTCTCACCTCAATAAAAATGAAAAAACTATAATAGTTTTAATAGTTTTCTTTCTATTTTAAGCATATCATATACTATATGTCAAATGTTTTTTAATTATGAACAAATAACAAAGAATTGGAGGTAAAATAATATTTGAAAATTTATGCTAAATTTCCCGCTATTTACAATTAAGTGTATAATATTATTATAAATATTATCATGGTGATATTTAAATAATCAGGAACAATAAATAATAACAACAGGGGGAATAAAAATGGGAAATTTGGTAGCCAGGAAGGGAAAGATATTAGCAGTCTGCATAAGTCAAGTTATTATTTTTTGTTTACTAATGCTTCTGATTTCCGGTTGTGACGATATAAATCCTCCGGCAAATGAAGGGGATACAGAACAATCACCCGGGGAGTCAGTTGAAACAAGCAATAACCCTGGCCCTGCACCTAATTCAGGAGATGGTGTTTCTGATGGCCCTGGCTGGGAAAAATCTCTTATAAAATGAAAAAATAATCTCATACATCTACAATATTAATAAAATTCTTCAACAAATTCTTCTTTTCTCTAAAAATAAGAAAATACTTGCTAATTTTAAAAATATGCAGTAAAATACTAAATTAGTAAATAACTAATTGTTTTTATTAAAATTTTTGGAGGAAAAACTATGAAAATACCTGCAGAACTAAAACATAAACCGGTTATTGTCTCAGAAGAATATGACAAAATTGATGGCAGGATGGCAAATAAATCCGATGCCAAAGGACTTTCCCTGGGGCTTGCCCAATGGAACGACAGGGGAAATCTTGAAATTTCTGCTAAAATATGGCGGCATACAGGGGAAAAATGGTCCCGGCAATCAGAAGAAATGCCTTTACACAGGGTGCTGGACCTGGCAATTCTGATTTGCAAAACAAGAAAAATATTCATGGAAAGATATCACAAAAATGAGAAGGATTACCCTAACTATCCGGTACTGGACAGGATCGGCCTGCAGGGTGATGCCATGAATATAGCAGTCTGTACAGATAATGAGCATATTGATACAGATATAAACTTGTTTGATGACTGTTTGCATAAAGATGATGAGATAATCAGTGAAAGGCTGAATGTATTATATGATTTATTAAAGGAAATAAAGGAAATATAAACTAACCAATAACACTATTAATAATAATACTTGACATTCATGTTATAATTAATCGTATTTGATTGTATTCGCTTTTAACTGGTTATTAGAAAAATGCTTAAAACACTTGAATGAATACTTCTATTTATGTATTAAGCTTGCCCGTGTCTGAACTGCTTTATTGGTTGTCCAATCCGCTAGTTCTTCGAATGTAAAATGACGTATTCCCTATTCCCGGTTGTAAAATCAGCAATTACATTAATTATAATTTATATATAAATATCAGGAGAAAAAATGACAGATATCGAAAGATTTAAAAAACTTGGCCTTTCAGATGAGGTTGTTGAAGCAGTATCAAAGAAAGGATTTGAAGAACCGACACCAATCCAAACATTAACAATACCCGCTATGTTGCGGAATAATACCAATATTATTGTTCAGTCTCAGACTGGTACCGGGAAAACCGCAGCCTTTGGCCTGCCGTTAATTGAAATGATTGATGCAAAAGAAAAAAATGTACAGGCTATGATTGTTACACCTACCAGGGAATTAGCTATTCAGGTTGCAGAGGAAATAAATTCATTAAAAGGAAATACAGGATTACAGGTTATTCCTGTTTATGGGGGACAATCAATAGACCAACAGCTTAGACGTCTTAAAAAAGGAGTGCATATTGTAGTTGGCACCCCGGGAAGAGTTATTGACCATCTTAAAAGAAAGACACTTAATTTAAGAGACATAGATCATCTTATCCTTGATGAAGCCGATGAAATGCTGAATATGGGTTTTATAGAGGATGTAGAAGAAATAATGAAATATACTAATCCCGAAAAGAGGACTCTTCTATTTTCAGCTACCATTCCTGCCAGGATAAAATCTCTGGCAAAGAAATATATGACCGGGTATGAATTTATTACTATCGAGAAGCAACAGCCCACCGTAAGTCTTACTGAACAGATTTATTATGAAGTTCGCCATTCGGATAAATTTGAAGCATTATGCAGAATTATTGATATTGAAGAGGATTTTTACGGTTTAGTATTTTGCAGAACCAAAAGCGATGTAGATGAAGTTACCAATCATCTTATTGAGAGAGGTTATGATGCAGATTTTATCCATGGAGATATCTCACAAAGCCAGAGAGAAAAGACTTTAAACAGATTCAAGAAAAAAAATGTTAATATCCTGATTGCAACTGATGTAGCAGCCCGTGGGTTAGATGTCAATAATATGACCCATGTTATCAATTATTCTCTTCCACATGATCCTGAATCCTATGTGCACAGGATTGGCAGGACAGGAAGAGCAGGGAAAGAAGGAACAGCTATTACCTTTGTCACTCCCAGTGAGAACCATAAGCTTATGTTTATTCAGCGAAAGGCAAAAACAGATATCAAAAAGCATAAGGTTCCCAATGTAAAAGATATTATAAATGCCAAGACCAGGAAGATAAATGACGATATTGCTGCAATTGAAAATGAGCAGATAGATTCCACCTATTTTAACTGGGCAAAAAAGCTGCTGGAAGATAATAACAATACTGAAATACTGGCTAAAATATTAAGTTATAGTTTTGATGACAAGCTTAATCCTGGCTTGTACAATGAGATTCAGGAAGTATCCTCCAGAAACAGGAAGATAGAATTAGAAGGAAAAACCAGGCTCTTTGTGGCAATGGGTAAAAAGGACAAGCTCACTCCTGCCAAACTGGTAAAATTTATCTTTGAAAATACCGGTGTAAATAAATCTGTTATTGACCAGGTAGATGTATATAATGAATTTTCCTTTATAAATGTACCATTTAAAGAAGCTAAGACCATATTGAGAATTTTTCAGAAAAAATCCGGGAACAAAAGAGCTTTAATTGTAAAGGCACGTACAAAGCAGAAAAAAGAAGGAGCCAGGGTTTAACCGGCTCCTATATTTTATTTAATCTTTTTTGGTAAATGCTGAGTATAACTCAGATAATATTATTTGCAATATCTTTTGCTTCTACCTTAAATGATTTTTTAAAGTCATGAAAAAGCTTGGGAACAATTTTACCCGGCAAGACCATTGCACCCAGCTCTCCTGCTTTATCGCTCATCAAGGCAATAGCTTTCTTTCCGCCCATCGCAGGAAATGGGAAACCCATAGTCACAAAGGGTAAGAATTTCTTTTTGGAAAGATTTCCCAGCTTTTCCAAAGC
>JAQVMU010000021.1 GCA_028703475.1 Atribacterota bacterium
GCCAAGTCATTCAGGCTTGCAAGGCATTTTTCACTTCTTATTCTTTTTAAAAGATTTATTGACAATATATCATTATATATTTCATCACAAAAATCAAAAATAAAAACTTCAACGGAGATATTCTTGTTTTTTTGCTTAATAGTCGGCCTAAATCCAATATTCACTAAAGATCTATATTTTTTATCCCCAAAAGTAGCAAAAGCGACATAAACACCATTTTTTGGTAAAAGCTTTTCATCATTAATTTCCAAATTTGCTGTTGGAAAAGAAAGAGCAGTGCTTCCTCTTTTATCACCATGAACTACTTTTCCAATAATTTCATAATGATATCCTAATAATTTGTTTGCGCTTTCAATATCTCCTTCTTTAAGAAGTTTTTTAATTATTGTACTACTGATATTATAAAAACCATTTATTGTTTTTTTGTTTATGATATATGTCTTGTAGTTATAGTCATAACCATATTTTTTAATTAGTTCGGTATTTCCTCTTTTTTTAAATCCAAAATGATAATTATATCCAACAAAAACTGCACCCATGTTAAATTTTTTTAATAATATATTTACTATAAAATTCTCAGCTGTTATCTTTTGAAATTTATTGTTAAAATTAATAACGATTATTTGCTGAACATTAAGATTTTCAATTTTTTTAATTCTCTCTTCAAGAGGTGTCAAAAGATAATATTTTTTTAAGCCATGAATGACTTTATCCGGATGAGGCTCAAAAAGAATTGCTGTGCTGACCGCATTCACTTTTTGAGCCTCATCTACGCATAATTTTAGAATAGTCTGGTGACCTAAATGTATACCATCAAAAAAACCTAATGCAATATAATTCAATTTACCCTTTTCAATTATTTTATAATTATTATTATCACTATAGTTGATTATTTTCATAAAATAGTTTTTCAATCTTGTAATTATTTATTTTTTCATTTTTGATTTTAGACATTTTTGCAATACCGATAAATTTACCATAACCTGTATAAACCCTAAATCTATCTTCTAAACCCATACCCCTGGATTTAATAATTTTTTTTATTATTTCATTTTCAGAGAAAAAGCAACCATTTCTTACTCTAACAATTAATTGTTTGTTTTTTATTAGTATTATTTTATTTATATGATCTAAAGCCTTGTCTATTGGTATTATATTTTGATACATTTTTTCAATTGGCATTTTTAAGAAATAGTCCAAATCTACTGATTGTGCTATGGTATGATTACTGATTTTTGTCCTTTTTAGACTGGAGCAAAAAGCCCCGTAACCTAATGCATCTCCAATATCATGGCATATAGTTCTTATATATGTTCCTTTTGAACATTGAACATTAAAAGTTATACTTGGATAAAAACCATTTTTTATTTTCATTATATTTAATTTATGAATTTTTACTTTGCGTAACCCAACATCGGCTTTAATGCCTTCTCTTGCTAAATTGTAAAGCCGCGAACCTTTATATTTTATCGCAGAAAACATAGGGGGCCTTTGATATATAATTCCTTTAAAGCTATCAAAAATTTTATGAATTTTATAAGTATCTAATTCCTTTTTGCTGACTTTTCTTATCCTGAGTACTTTTCCGTCTAAATCCTGTGTGTCGGTTGTAACTCCTAAAATCATTGTTCCTATGTATTCTTTGTCTAAACCGGATAAATATTGAGCAGCCTTGGTTGCACGGTTAATACATATAAGCAAAACCCCAGTTGCAAATGGATCCAGTGTTCCAGCATGTCCCACTTTACCTAATTCAAAAGATTTTTTTATTTTTGCTACAACTTTTGCTGAAGTAATTCCTTCAGGTTTGTTAATATTTAATATACCATTTATCATAATATGAAAGTAAATATAAAATGAGAGAAAAATCCTTTTTTATTAATTAATTTAGCTCGGATTGCAATTTCTTAATAACTTGTTCGACAGTTTTATTTATTTCATCTTCTATAATACAACCAGCTGCATTTGGGTGGCCTCCTCCTCCAAACTGCCTAGCAAATTTATCAACATTAAAATTCCCTTTAGATCTGAAGCTTACCTTTATAGGACCATCCTTTGTTTCTCTAAAAAAAACTGACACTTGAACATTTTTTATGGAAAGAATTTTGTCTACAATTCCTTCTACTTCTTCATCATCAGCTTGTGTATCTTTGAGAATCTTTCTGGTGACAAAAGTCCAGGATATTTTTAATGAAGAATTGGTTTTAATCCTTCGGAGGGCTTCTCCTAATAATTTCAAAGTAGAAGGCTTATTATTATTATAAACATAATCTGCTACACGGCTTGGGTTTACTCCCATTTCTATTAATTTATAAGAAACCCAAAAAGTCTTAGCACTTGTATTTGAATAACGAAATGAACCAGTATCTGTTACAATTGCAGTGTACATAGTAATTGCCATTTCTTTTGAAAAAGTACATTTGATTTCTTGTCCCAAATCAAACAGCATTTCTCCAACTGATGAAGCACCTTTATCAATATAATTATATTTTCCAAAAAATGTATTGCTTGGATGGTGATCAATATTGATAATAAACTTTATCTTGTCCATATCTACACCAATATCACCTATTCTCTCCAAATTGCTGCAATCAACGATAATTAGTATCACATCACTTTTATTATTGAGTAAACCATGATCATTATTTTTCCCCGGATAATATATTTCTTCTATACCTGGCAAAAAATTATATATCTCAGGTGGTTTTTCGTGATTGATTATTTGAACATTTTTATTAAGATTCTTCAGCATAAAAAAAACAGCTAACTCAGAACCTAACGCATCACCATCAAGATTAGTATGTGAGCTAACAATGTAGTTGTTGTATTTAGCAATAGTTTTAGCTAATTCACTTAATTTAGTATTATACATATGTTTTAATCAGCTTCTTTCTCTTTGTTAAGTTTGTAAAATTGTTCCATAAGCTGGTGAACTTTCTCTAAATCTTTGTCATAATGAAATGATATATGGGGTGTGAATCTATATTTTTTTAAACCAAAAGCTAATTCAGAACGGATAAAATTTGTTGCGCTAGATAAACCATCCATCGTTTTGTGTTGTTCTTCCTTACTCCCCAAAACAGAGATAAACACTTTTGCATTGTGTAAATCATCAGAAAGTATTATCCTTGTTATTGTTGTAAAACCTATCCTGGGGTCTTTGGTTCTATTATGAATAATATGGCTTATGTTTCTTTTTAATAATTTTTCAAAATGTTTCTTTTTTTGTTCCAAAACCATATGAATTATCCTTTTTAAAATAATATTATATTAATCATTATATAATACTGATATTATAATCTACCAATTCTATTTCTGGATTATTTTCAATGTCTTTTATAATATTTTCAAAAGATTTATCAATTATTTCTCTGTGTTCACTTATATAGCTAATACCAATAATAGTATTTTTCCATATATCCTTCTGTCCAATTTCAGAAATAGAAATATTATATTTTTTTCTGAGTCGATAAATAAAACCCTTTAATATACTTCTTTTATTTTTTAGTGAATAACATTTTGGTATATATAAATAAAGCTTACAAATACCAATTAACATTTTTTATCTTTTAACTTCTTTAAAATTATAAAATATTATAATGTCTTTTACTTGAATATCATCAATATTATCTATATTAACACCACATTCATATCCGGCATTCACTTCTTTTACATCTTCCTTAAACCGTTTTAATGAAAATTCCTTCCCTTCGTATATCTTATTATCTTCTCTCATAACGCGAATAAAGTCTTTTGATGATAATTTTCCATCTATAACATAACATCCGGCAACAATTCCTATTTTTGGGATTTTAAATATCTCTCTTACTTCAGCCCTTCCATTGATTACCTCTTCTAATTTAGGTTTAAGATAACCTTTTAAAGCAGCCTTAATTTCATCGATCAAATCATAGATAATACCATATGTTCTTATATCAATATCTTCTTTTTTGGCCATTTTTTGTGCGTTTGCATCAATATTAACATTAAACCCAACTACTAAAGCATTAGAAGCAGAAGCAAGCATAATATCAGTTTCACTAATTGTTCCAATACCATCATGTATAACTTTCAAGTCCACTTCCTCATTTCCTAAATTTGAAAGTGTTCCTTTGATAGCATCGAGAGAACCCTGTGTATCTGATTTTAAAATAACATTTAATTCTTTTATCTTACCTTTGGTCATTTCTTCAAAAAGATTATCTAAAGAAACCTTTGAATTGCTGATTTTTTGTTTTCTTTTTTCTTCCAATTCTCTCCCGCCGATAATTGTTTTTGCAAAATTATCATCAGCAACTACTTGAAAAATATCTCCTGCTGCCGGCATTTTATTAAATCCCGTTATTTCTACAGGGGTTGATGGTCCAACAAATTTTACATTATTGCCATTGTCATCCATCAAGCTTTTTACTTTTCCATACGCTGTGCCAACTACAAAATAATCCCCCACATTTAAATGTCCATCCTGTATTAAAACTGTTGCGAGAATTCCTCTTCTTTTATCCAATTTTGTTTCAATTATTATCCCGCTAGCCGGAAGATCCGGAGATGCTTTTAATTCTAACATTTCTGCCTGAATGGATATTAACTCCAATAATTCATTTATACCTTTCCCCTGAAGAGCGGATATTTCAGCAACAAGAGTATCTCCTCCCCAATCCTCAGGTACTAATTGGTACTTAGATAAATCTTTTTTTACTCTTTCAATATTTGCATTTGCCTTGTCAATTTTATTAATAGCAACGATTATTGGAACATTTGCTGCCTTGGCGTGATTTATTGCTTCAACTGTCTGGGGCATAATACCGTCATCTGCAGCTACAACTAAAACAACAATATCAGTAGCCTTAACTCCACGAGCTCGCATTGAAGTAAAAGCCTCATGGCCTGGAGTATCAATAAAGACAAAACGATTTTTTTTAAGATTAACTACATATGCTCCAATCTGCTGGGTAATACCCCCTTCTTCTTGCTTGGTAACATTTGTTTTTCTAATCATATCCAAAAGAGTTGTCTTTCCATGATCTACATGCCCAACTATTGTAATGACCGGAGATTTTGTAATTATAGAATGTTTTACCTCGCTAATATTCTTTGATTTTAACTCTTTTTTTAGTTTTGACGAAATATCAACATCATAATCATGTTGTTCGTATAATAGTTTAGCGATAGACCAGGGTAATTCTTTGTCGACTGAACTAATGCTCCCATATTTTGATATCTGTTGCATTGCCTTTGTTAAAGGTATTTTTAGTTGTTTTGACAAATCCTTCAAACTGGGAATTTTATTCAGTACAATTGCTTTCTTTTTTTCTTTTTCTGAGATATTCTCTTTTTTTCCTTCTTCAAGTATAGCTTCTTGAATTATTTCTATTGTTTCATCATCAAGAGTGCTCATGTGATTCTTAACATTTATGCCTTCTTTTTTAAGAAATACAATTAACTCCTTAGTTGGAATCTTTAAAATTTCAGCTACTTCATATACTCTTTTTTTCATAAGCTATGACCTCCATATAAACCGGACTCAATTCGGTGAGCTGGGTAATAGAAATATTATAGTAATTTTACTAACAATATTTTTTTATCAATTTAATCAATACAATTATTAAAACTTTTCTGTAATTCTATAATAGTATTTTCTGTTATTTCTGTTTTAAGTGCATTTTGCAATCTTCCCCTTTTGAGTGCTTTCTCAAAACATTCTATATTATAACATACATAAGCTCCTCGACCTGATTTTTTACCGGTGATATCTATCTCAATCCTTCCATCAGAATTTCTTATAATTCTAATTAATTCTTTTTTTTGTTTTTTTTCTTTACAACCTATACAGGTTCTAAGTGGTATTTTCTTTATATTTTTCATTAACATAATCCCAAAATTAATATTTAACTTTTAGTAATTATTAGGAAATTTTATCTGAATTATTGTCTTTTTCATTATTAGATTCTTTTTTATATTGAGAATCACTCTTAATATCAATTTTCCATCCTGTTAATCTTGCTGCTAACCTAGCATTTTGCCCCTCTTTGCCTATTGATAGTGATAATTGCTGATCATCAACAACAACTAATGCTCTTTTTTCATTTTCAATTAGTTTGACAAATAGTACTTTTGCAGGGTTAAGTGAGTTGGCAATAAATGTTTTTTCGTCTTGATTCCATTTAATAACATCTATTTTTTCGTCTTGAAGTTCTGTCATTATAGATTTTATTCTGGAACCTCTATCACCAATGCATGATCCAATTGAATCAATCATATCGTCCCTGCTATCAACTGCTATCTTTGATCGTTTACCTGCTTCCCTGGCTATGCATTTTATTTCTACCAAACCTTCATGAATTTCTGGAACTTCTAATTCAAAAAGTCTTTTGAGCAAGTCGGGATGGGTTCTTGAAAGAAGAATCCTAGGCCCTCTTGAGGTTTTTTTAACCTCTATGATGTAAAATTTCATTCTTTTACCTTTAGAATAATTCTCTGTTCTTACTTGTTCGTTTAATGGTAATACTGCTTCAGCCTTACCTAAATCAACAATTATATTATAACTTTCCTGTCGTTGTATTGTACCAGTTACAATATCCCTAACTTTATCAATATAGCGATCATAAACCGCTTTTCTTTCGGCTTCTCTTATTTTTTGAACAATTACTTGTTTGGCAGTTTGGGTAGCAATTCTTCCAAATTCTTTTGGTGTTATTTCAATATTAATATCTTCACCTATAGAAATAATTCCTTTTTTAAGTCTCTTAGCTTGCTCCATATCAATTTCAGTTGATTGATTTTTAACTGATTCTACGACCGTTTTTTTTGTAAATACCTGTACTTTACCAGTTTCTTTACTAAAAACTATTTCAACATTGCTTTTACCTTGGGCATAATTTTTCTTATAAGCTGAAACAAGGGATGTTTCAATAGTATCAATCAATACTTCTTTTGAAATACCTTTCTCTTTTTCGATTTCGTCTAATATTTTTATTAAATCTATGTTTATATTCATATTTCTATTTTTTCTCCTCCCATAATTATTTTGGAAACAAAATTATAGGATTTTTAGTAACCACAACTAAAATATCTAAATTACAAAACAAAAGAGTGGTTCAGAAACCACTCTTTTTAAAAAATTTTTAATATTTATTATATTATAGCACAGAAAGAAAAAATATCAAAGATATAAATAATTCTATTTTTAATACAATTGTATTACGGTTATTTGTTTAAAAAATATTTCCTTTCACTATTAAATTAATTTTATATTCTCCTAAATTTTGGTTTATCTTATCAATTCACCTTCTACATAGGATTCATTAACTTTTTTTAATTCTATTTTTACCATTTCTCCTATCTTTATTTTATCAACATCTTCACATGCACATACTTTTATATAATTATCAGTTAGCCCGCAAATATTATTTTTGTTATTTTTTTTACCCAGATATTCTATTAAAACATTTTTCTTCTTCCCGATGTTTTTAATAAAAAAATTCCTTTGGAGTTGTTTAGACAAACAATTAAGAATTTTTACTCTCTCTTTTATAATATCAGGTTTAACCTTACCAGGCAACAATGAAGCAAGTGTTGATTTTCTCTCTGAAAAGGGAAAAACATGTACGCGCGCTAAACCCATTTTTTTTATAAATTCATAAGTTTTTTCAAAAGAGTGATTGTCTTCACCAGGAAAACCCACAATAACATCAGTAGTTATTGCAATGTGAGGCATCTTCTTTTTTAACTTTCTAACTATCCTTTCATATTGTTCAGTATTATACTTTCGGTTCATTAGAAAAAGAGTATTATCATCACCACTTTGCAAAGGAATATGAAGATGATGACAAATCTTTGAAGATTTAGAAAACAAATCAATCAGATTATCAGTAACCCATGGCGGTTCTATCGAGCTTAGCCTAATTCTATTAATTTCCTCTATTTTTTCCATTTTTTGGATTAATAATTGTAAACTGGATTTATTTTCTTTTAAATCATTCCCGTAGCTACCTAAATTAATACCCAATAAAACTATTTCACTATGGCCATTTGATATTAGATTTTTAGCTTCTGCCATGATATTTTCTATCGTTCTGCTTCTAGCTCTTCCACGAAGATAAGGAATAATACAATAACTGCAAAATTGTTCACAACCATCCTGGATTTTTATTAATCCCCGAACATGCTCATTAAAATTAAAAAAATCATTATTGGAATAGTAGGCTATTTGGCTTGCCGGTTTATAATAAATAGTTTTTTTACTATTTTTTTGTTTTATATCTTTAAATATTGAGAAAATAGAATCCTTATAGTAATTGCTTATCAAGTAATAATTTGAAATATTGATATCTTTTAATTCAGATAGGTTTGCTTCAATAACACAACCTGTTGCGATAATAATTGCTGAAGGATTTTGTCTTACGGCTTTTCTAATCATTTGTTTTGATTTTCGTACAGCCTCTTTGGTAACAGCGCAAGTGTTAATAATATAAATATCAGCCTTATCGTTAAAATTGTTTATAATATATCCATTTTCAAGAAAAGCCTGTCTCAGACTACCTGTTTCATACTGATTTACTTTACACCCAATAGTTTTAAAAGCAACATTTATTGGCACTTCATACACCAGAATAATATATATCTTTATTGACTAATATTATGTTAATAATAATTGAATGATTATGAATTATATATTTTTTTAACATTACTAAATTTTATTTTTTTGAAAATGTCTCTTTTACTTTCTCAAAAAAATTTTTTTCTCCTATTTTATTTAAATCTTCTCCAGTTTCCTGGGCAAGTTCATAAATAAGTTTTTTCGCTTTTTGACTTAAATTTTTTGGTACTTCAACAATAATTTTTACATGTTCATCCCCTCTTATTTTGCTTCCAAGCTTATAAGCACCTTTTCCTCTTAACCGAAATACAGTATTACTTTGAGTTCCTGAAGGTATTTTCATTTTAACATTTCCATCCAAAGTGGGTACTGATGTTTCTCCTCCAAGAATAGCTTTTGCTACACTGACTTTATGTTCACAATAAATATCTGTGCCATTTCGCTTGAAAAGCGGATGTTTTTTGACATTGATAACTATAAAAATATCACCTGGAGGACCACCATTTTCACCAGGTTCACCCATTCCAGCTAACCTGAGCCTATGTCCACTCTCTACACCGGGAATAATTTTGACAGTTATAGTTTTTTTTGTTTTTACTTTTCCAGAACCATAACAAAACTTGCATGGAGATTCTATAATTTGGCCAGTTCCTTTACACCTGGGGCATGTCTGTATATTAATCGATTGACCAAAGAATGTATTTTGGGTCATCCTTATTTCTCCACTGCCATTACAATCCGGGCATGTCTTTTTAGATGTGCCAGGTTCTGAACCAGTTCCTTTGCAATGACTGCAATCTTGCCAGGTTGGTATTTCAATCTTTTTTTCGGTACCAAATGCTGCTTCCTTAAGTGTAACTTCTAAATTATATCTTAAACTGGTTCCTTTTTTGGCCCTTTCTCTTCCGTATGTTCTCCTTGAACTTCCTCCACCAAAAAAAGATTCAAATATATCACTAAAGCTTCCGAAATCATCCGTGCCTTCTCCATAAAAATTCCTGAAGTCGAAGCCAGCTCCTGAATCAGAAGTATCAGCAGAACCGAACTGATCATACCTTGCCCTCTTTTCGGGATCACTTAATACTGAATAGGCTTCTCCAATTTCTTTAAATTTACTTTCTGCCTCTTTTTTATTATCCGGATTAGCATCTGGATGATATTTCAATGCTAACTTTCGATATGCTTTTTTTATTTCTTCCTGACTTGCATCTTTACTAATATTTAGGATTTGGTAATAATCTTTTTTTGCCAAAATATTAATCCCCTTTAAGATTGTAATTACAATAATTTTTTATAATAAGAATATTTAATGATAAACATTTAATTTTACTGTATTTATGATTTATTTGTTTTTTTTTCTAATTTATTTAATTGTCGAATTTCCCTTATATCATTTTCATTTTAATATAAAGGAAATTCGACAATTATTTTTTAATAATAATTACTTTTTCAATTATTTATTTTTATTATTATCATTCTCTTCCTGATATTCAGCATCATATACTTTTTCATCTTTTTGCGTATCATTAGATTCCTGTTGAGACTGACTATCTGTGGAATTTCCAGTTTCATTAGATTGGGCTTGTTGCTGCTGATTCTGATCGGAAGATTGTTTGTACATTTCCTCAGCTAATTTATGAGAGGAGTTAGTAAGTTTTTCTATCCCTGATTTCATTTCTTCAATATTATCTACCTGCATAGCCTTTCTCAACTGGCTTATATGATCATTTATTTCATTTTTTATACTGTCACTGACTTTATCACCGGCATCTTTTAATGTTTTTTCTGTGCTATAAATCAAAGTATCTGCCTGATTATTGAGTTCAACTTTTTCTTTTTGCTTACGATCATCTTCTGCATATTGTTCTGCTTCCTTAACTTTCTTCTGTATTTCTTCTTCTGTTAAACCGCTAGAGTGTTTAATAGTAATTTTTTGTTCTTTTCCCGTACCTTTGTCTTTGGCTTTAACATTAAGTATACCATTGGCATCAATATCAAATGACACCTCGATTTGAGGAATACCTCTTGGTGCAGGTGGAATACCCACTAACTGGAAACGCCCTAAACTGGTGTTGTCTTTAGCCATAGGTCTTTCGCCTTGTAAGACATTTATATCTACAGCAGTTTGGCTATCAGTTGCAGTTGAAAATATTTGCTGTCTGGATGCCGGAATAGTGGTATTTTTTTCAATCAGCTTAGTAAAAACTCCACCCAGAGTTTCTATTCCTAATGACAAAGGGGTCACATCTAATAATTGTATGTCTTTTACTTCACCTTTTAGTTTGCCGGCTTGAATAGCTGCCCCCATGGCTACAACCTCATCAGGGTTTACTCCCTTATGTGGTTCTTTTCCAAATATTTTATTGACTATTTCATGCACTTTGGGCATTCTGGTTTGTCCGCCTACCAAAATAACTTCATCGATATCATTTGCTGTTAACTTTGCATCAGATAATGCTTTTTTACATGGTTCAATAGTTCTTTCTAAAAGATCATCGGTCAATTGCTCTAACTTTGCTCTGGTTAAAGTATAATTCAAATGTTTAGGTCCGCTTGCATCAGCTGTAATAAATGGTAAATTTATATCAGTTTCAACAGATGATGACAGCTCACATTTGGCTTTTTCTGATGCTTCCTTTAGTCTTTGCAATGCCATTTGATCTTTGCTTAAATCGATTCCCTGATCTTTCTTAAAGTTATCAATTAGCCAATTTATAACGCGTTGATCAAAATCATCTCCACCCAAAAATGTATCACCATTTGTCGATTTAACCTCAAAAATGCCTTCACCTATGTCAAGAATAGAGATATCAAATGTCCCCCCTCCAAGATCAAAGACAGCAATTTTTTCACTTTTTTTCTTATCCAATCCATATGCAAGTGATGCTGCTGTGGGTTCATTTATAATTCTAAGTACATTTAATCCAGCAATTCTACCTGCTGCCTTAGTAGCTTCTCTCTGATTGTCATTAAAATAAGCAGGTACAGTAATAACCGCGTCCTTGACTTCTTCACCTATATGATCCTCTGCAGACTGCTTTAGCTTTTGCAAAATCATTGCAGAAATCTCCTGTGGGCTATACTCTTTATCTTTTGACTTAATCATTACATTCGTATGCTCACCCTCAACGATATCATAGGATAATACTTTTTTTATTTCCTGAACTTCAGGATCATTAAATCGTCTACCTATAAACCGCTTCACAGAATAAATTGTATTTTTAGAATTAGTTACAGCCTGTCTTTTAGCCAATAAACCAACAAGTCTTTCACCTTTTTTACTAAAAGCAACAACTGATGGAGTTGTTCTACTCCCCTCTTTATTTTCTATAACTATAGGTTGCCCGCCTTCCATGACAGATACAACCGAATTTGTAGTACCTAAGTCTATACCAATCGCTTTAGCCATAATCTTAATTTCCTCCTTAAATATATTTATATTAATTATTACTTTTTTTGTATTAATTTAAATTATTATTCTTATCATCCTAACATGATTCTTTTTTACCTTTAGATACTTTTACAACTGATGGCCTTATCACATTCGATTTCAAATAATAACCTTTTGTGATTTCTTCTGTTACAGTATCTTCAGGGAATTTATCTGATTCAACTTGCATAATTGCTTCGTGGCAGTACGGATCAAATTTCTCTCCAACTGCATTTATAGGTTTTAATCCTTCTTTTTCTAATATTTTATGGAGTTCTTTTAAAATTCCCTCAATTCCTTCTTTTACAGATTCAATATTATTTTTATCATCATTTTTAGAGTATAATGCAGCTCTTTCTAAATTATCTATAACTGATAAAAGTTGACATATCAAATCTTTATTAGCATATTCCATGAAATCTTTTTTCTTCTTTTCTTCTCTTTTTTTATAGTTTTCGAAATCTGCCTGCATTCTAAGTAATTGGTTCTTATAAAGTTTTTCATTATTTTTAATATTGCAAAACTCATCTTTTAATACATCTAATTCTGCCTCTAAATTATTTATTTTGTCATTCTTATCAGTTAATATTTCAATTAAATCATTTTTTTTCATCTTTGAATATTTATCTTTGGCATTATTCATTTTATCTTCAACATCTTTTTTCATCTTCTCATTCATTCGTAGCCTCCGTCAATACATTATAATGATAATCTATTCTGATAGTATTTTAGTCAATCTGCTGGCAATAAAATCCAATATTGATAATGCTTTAGGGTAATTCATGCGTGTTGGCCCAAGTACGCTTATAGCCCCCATCGGCTTTCCTTGAATATAATATTTTTTTGTAATTACACTGCAATCCTCCATTACCTTTTGACCTAACTCACTTCCGATAGCAATATCAAGTTCTTTATCTAACAGAGTTTTTTTAATTATTTGAACCAGGTTTTTTTCTTCTTCAATAAAATCAAATAGATAATTCAATTTTTCGATTTCCTTGAATTCAGGTTGTTTTATGATATAACAACGATTTCCTAAAAAAATATTTTCCTCTTCATATTTAAAATCAAAACATTTTTCAATAAGCTTCCAAATCGCGTCCAGTGTCTGGTATTTATAATAAAAGTGATAAATTTTTTCCAAAATCTCATCATTTAATAATTCCAGGCTTTTCCCATAAAATTCTTTCTTTATAATCATAGCTATAGTCTCTAAATTATCTTCAGATATTTCAAAGTTTACTTTCATTATTTTTTGAAAAAAAAGTCCACTACTAGTAATCAGGGTAACCAGTATTCTATTATTATCCAATAAAATAAAATGAATATCTTTCAGTGTATCTCCAACCATATTTGGTGCTAATACAACACCAAGATTATTTGTCAATCTCGAAATAAGTTTTGATGTAATTCGCATAATCTCATTAAATTCTTTTCTTATCCTGTAGTGTTCAGATATTTCATCTTTTTCCGTCTGGCTTAATTTGTAAATCCTTTTTAACATTAAATTATCTACATAGAATCGATAACCCTTATCAGTAGGTACACGACCTGCTGATGTATGGGGCTTTTTCAAAAAACCTAATTTTTCCAATACTTGCATATCGTGTCTTACAGTAGCAGAGCTAACATTTAAATCATAATTCTTTACAATCATTTCTGATCCAACCGGCTCTGCCTCAGTAATATACCGGTATACAACAGTATTTAGTATAATTTTCATTCTATCATTTATAACCATAATTACCACCTATAATTAGCACTCTGCTTAAGAGAGTGCTAATTACTTAAATAAGATAACACTCACCAAATTTTTTGTCAAGTCCACAAACTAAATAATAATAATGACAGTTACTTCTTATTTATAACTGTTACATCTTTTAGTTCAGGAATTCTACAAAAACTGTATTTGATATAAATATTCCCCTTTCAGTTAAAAAATAGTGTGAATCATTGCTTTCTATTAATTTATTTTCTTTTAAATAAGATAATTGTTTTCCAAAAATACTTTCAATGGGAACATTAAACCTGTTAATAAAATCCTGCTTTGCTATACCTTCCATCATCCTTAAATTTAAAATTACTGTTTCACTCATCTCTTCTTTTAATGGGAGGACTTCTTTTGTCTCAACCGGCAAAATATTATGTTTTAAAAAATAGGTGTATTTATTTACATCACTTATATTTTTATATCGATTTTTTTCAATATATGAAACTGCTGATGCACCAACACCTAAATATGGACAATTTTTCCAGTATCGGATGTTATGAAAACATTCCTTTTTTTGAATTGAAAAATTAGAAATTTCATATTGTTCGTATTCATTGTCTTGAAGAATCGTAATTGCGTTTTTATACATTTCGTAAACAATATCATCTGAAGGAATGTTTAGTGTACCCTTTTTAAATAATTTTGAAAATATTGTTTTTGGCTCAACAGATAGTGAATAAATTGAAATATGTTCCGGGTGTAGAAGATTAGCCTTCTCTAATGTTTTCATAAATTGTATTACGGATTGTCCGGGAAGCCCAAACATTAAATCAATATTTATATTGTTAAATCCAATATCTCTGGCGATTTGATAACTTTTTATTATTGCATGCTTATCATGTATTCGTCCAATACTTTCGAGTAATTTATTGTTAAAAGACTGAGCTCCGATGCTGATTCTATTAATGCCTGATTCAAAAATATTTTGTGCTTTATCATAGTTGAAGGATTCCGGATTGCTTTCTATTGTCACTTCTATTTCCTTATTAACATTGAATTTATCAAAACATGTTTGTATAATTTCAAAAATTTGTTGGCCTTTTAAAACAGTAGGAGTTCCACCACCTATATATATAGATTGAATGTTAATTTGAGGATATTTTTGACTGTAAATTATAATTTCCCTTTTTAACGCATCAAGGTAATTTTCCTTTAATGCCTCATCATCAGGAACTATTGAATAAAAATCGCAATAAGGACATTTTGAATTACAAAATGGAATATGTATATATAGTGATATATTCATATTATTTTTTCACTCTTTACTCTTAATCTACCTTTAAAACGCTCATAAAAGCTTCTTGGGGTATTTCAACTCTGCCCACTTTTTTCATTCTTTTTTTACCAGCTTTTTGTTTCTCTAACAATTTTCTTTTTCTTGTAATATCTCCTCCATAGCATTTTGCCAAAACATCTTTCTTTAAAGCCCTTACGGTTGAGCGTGCAATAATTTTCTGATTAATCTTCGCCTGAATAGGCACATCAAACATTTGGCGCGGGATAACTGTTTTCAAATTTTCCACTAATTTACGAGCTCTAAGGTGGGCTTTGTCTTTATGTGAAATAAAGGAAAGATTGTCAACAACTTCCTGATTAACTAATATATCAACTTTTGTTAATGGTGATGTCTGATAGCTACTAATTTGATAATCAATACTGGCATACCCTTTGCTTATAGATTTTACCTTATCATAAAAATCTAACATAATCTCATTTAATGGCAAATTGTAAATCAAGCGGGCTCTGTCCTGGTCAAGGTATTCCAGGTTCTGAAAAACACCTCTTCTATCTTGAACTAGTTCCATTATTCCTCCCAGGAATTGACTGGGAAGCACAACTGTTAATTTGATAAATGGTTCCTCAACATAATCAATATTATTAACTTCTGGAAGCGAAGAAGGGTTATTTATTTCAACTACCTGCTTGTTCTTTAAATGAACCCGATATACTACACTTGGAGTCGTAGCAATTAGTTGAATTTGATATTCTCTTTCTAATCGTTCCTGGATTATCTCCATATGCAATAATCCCAAAAATCCACATCTAAACCCAAATCCCAGTGCAGGAGAATTTTCTGCTATATAGCTGATCGAGGAGTCATTAAGGCTTAATTTGTCAAGTGCATATTTTAGGTTTTGATAATCCTCATTTTCAACAGGATATATACTGCAAAAAACAACAGGAGATACTTTTTTATAACCTGGCAATCTTTTTTCAGAAGGATTATTGGCATCAGTTATAGTATCTCCGACTTTAGTCAGACTAACATCCTTAAACCCAGCTGCTAAATATCCAACTTCTCCTACGGATAATTGGCTAACCTTTTTTCTTTTGGGAGTAAAAACTCCTATCTCGTTAACCTCATAGGTTTTTTGATTAGACATTGTCTGTATTTTCATTCCCGGTTTTATTTCTCCATTTACAATTCTTAAATAAACAATTGAGCCTTGATATGAGTTATAGATTGAATCAAAAATAAGAGCCTGCAAAGGATTATTGATGACTCCTCTTGGATAAGGAATATATTTTACAATAGCTTCCATTACTTCTTTTATTCCCCTTCCATCTTTAGCACTGGTCAAAAATACAGGGCTATCTTTTAACCCTTCTATTTTCTTGATTTCTTCTTTTACTTTATTGGGATTTGCTGTGGAAAGGTCTATTTTATTTATTATTATAATAATGGATAGATTATTTTCTAATGCCATTTGAATATTAGCAATGGTCTGTGCTTGCACTCCCTGAGCAGCATCAATTATTAAAAGTGCTCCTTCACAAGCTGCTAAACTCCGGGATACTTCATAAGAAAAATCAACATGACCGGGAGTATCAATTAAATTAAATATGTATTGATGTCCATTTTCAGCATTGTACAGCAAACGTACTGCCTTTGATTTAATTGTTATCCCCTTTTCCCTTTCCAGATCCATATCGTCAAGAACCTGGTCTCTTCTTTCTCTTTGGCTGATAGTTTCTGTTAAATCTAAAATGCGATCTGCAATAGTAGACTTTCCATGATCTATATGTGCAATAATAGAAAAATTTCTTATATGTTCTACTTTATGCATTTATATCCTCTCTCTTCATATTTCCCCTTACAATATTCTTAATCATTTTTATTGCATTACGAAATTCCTGAATGCCCAATATTATACCACTAATATAATAAACAATTAACCCTGTGATCCCGGAAATCATAACCTGGGAAAGCTGTACTATTTTAACATTTACGTCAAGGCTTATTTCAAAATAATAATATACAATCCAACATGCAATGCCCATAATGGCTGCTGCCAATAAAGTTTTTCCCAAATAAATAACTAATTTTTTTTGGAATATTCCACTAATTTTTTTATGCAACGCCAGATTTAAAATAATCAAATGGAATGCAGCGGAAATTGAAGTTGCTAATGCAATCCCGGCGTGGGCTAAATATCTTACTAATATAAGATCCAATATAATATTAAATACAACAACAAATACACCTATTTTTAGTGGTGTTTTTGTATCTTTAAAGGCATAAAAAGTGCTTATAGTCAATCTTAATATTGCTAAAGGGAACAGTCCTAATGTATAGCATGCAAGGGCTATTTCGGTTAAACTTGTATCCTGGGAACTAAATACTCCATGTTCATAAAACAAACGTATTATGGGGTGACTTAAAACAATCAATGCAACTGTTGAAGGGAGTATAAAGAACGATAATATTTTTATCCCAAAACAATAATTTTCTTTCATTTCATTAAATTGATTTTTTGAGAAATTTTTGGATAAGGTAGGAAGGATTGCAATAGAAAGAGCTATTCCGAATACTCCTAATGGAAATTGCATTAATCTGTTTGCATAATACAATGCTGAAATACTCCCATGGGAGAGATATGATGCAACAATTCTATCGACGACAAAATTTATTTTATCTATGGCAAGACCAAATATAGCAGGCCCTAAAAGTGTAAAAAGTGCCTTTATCCCTGGCTCGTTAAAGTCAATAGTAAATTTATAGTGAAATCTTTTTTTAATAAGGGCAGGTATATGGATTAAAGCTTGTGCTATTCCCCCAACAATAACTCCAAATGCCAAACTGTAAATACCGAGCCTTTCAGAGTATAATACTGCAAATAATATAATTCCAATATTTAACATAGCCGGTGCAAAAGCAGGAATAAAAAATTGCTTATAAGAATTCAATATTCCCATAAATAAGGCTGCTATAGCAGCAAAACCAATGTAAGGAAACATTATTTTTGTTAAATTAACTGTTAATGTATATTTTAATGGTTCATATCTAAAACCACTGGCAACAATATTAACAATAAATGGAGCCCCCCAGATTCCTAATACAATGATAATTATTAGAACAAGTATTAAAATATTTAAGACATTACTGGCAAATGTATCTGCTTTTTTTTGATTATTCTGTGTAATGTAATCAGAAAAAACAGGTATAAAAGTAGTATTTAACGCACCTTCTCCCAGAAAACTTCTTAAAAGATTTGGTATCATAAATGCAACAAAAAATGCATCAGTTTCCACCCCTGCACCGAATTGGTTTGAAATTACTATTTCTCTACCTAATCCCAATATTCTGCATAAGAGTGTTGCGAACATAACTATACCAGTATATTTTGCAACTTTGTAATTGCTATTTGACATTCTTGTTGACCTCATATCTATTTATTGTAATACATTTTACAATAGCTTGATTTTAACATAAAAAGATGCTAAAATTTACAAGCAAAATAATTAGTGAAAGGAAAAAGGATACATAATATGCCCATTATTAAATCAGCCATAAAAAGAGTTAAAATATCAGAAAGACAACGTTTAAAAAATTCAGCTTATAAATCAAAAGTAAAAACATTATTAAAGAAATTTGAAAATGCTATTAATAGCGAAAATTTAGAAGATGCCAATCAAGCTCATCTTCAATGTGTTTCTATCTTGGATAAAGCTGCCCAAAAAGGTATTTTAGCAAAAAATACTGTTTCCAGAAAAAAATCTTTATTAGCAAAGAAGCTTAAGAATCTTTCTCAAATTAATAGTAATAAAAACGTTCAAGATAGCAAAGAAGAGAAAGAAAAATAAACATTTTTATCTATTCAGTTATCTCAATAATTAGTTGTTCTAAAACTAAGACAGGATTAAAATATCCTGTCTTTAATTTTTTTTCTGCATTTAAAAGAAGCCGAAAAGTATGTCTAATTTTATTTAATTTAAAATATTTTGATTGATTTACTATTTTGTTTATTACAAAAATAGGAAGGCGTAAATCATACTGCATTTGTTTTATATTTACTTTATATAACTTTGCCTGCATAATTAATTTCATCTGTCTACTTATCATAGTTAGTAATTGTAATGGATGATAGCCGTTTTCTACTAGTTTGCTTAAAATATTTAAAGATTTTTCCGTATTTCTCTCACCAATCGCATCAACAAAATTAAAAATATTACCTTCTTCAGAGCCATAGATGCTATTAATAATATCTTTCTTTTCTATCTTAGAGATATCCTCTCCTAAATAGCATAATATTTTTTCTATTTCATTATTAATTTTTCCCATATCATTATCAGTTATTTGTTGTAAATAATATATTGCCTCATCTGATATTCTTGTGTTACTTTCGGTAAACTTTTTTTTAATCCACTGCTTTATTTGAAATGTTTTTGGTTTCTTAAGCGAAACAATTTTACCTGTTTTGCTAATGTTTTCTAAAGATATATTCCTGGGGATTTTTTTGTCATGGCACGATAAAAGGATTAACAGGTTATTACTCTGAAAACAACCACTATTCAAAAGTATATCTAATTTTTTTGCGATTGCCTTTTTTATTTTTTCATAATTTTTTATAATTACAACTTGTTTGTCGATTCCCAATGGTAACACATTAATAGAGTTAATTAAATTATTAATATCAATATTTTCACCATAGAATATTTCAAAATTTGTAGATTTATCTGTCCTTTTATAATAGTTTTTAAAATTTTCTATAACCTTATTATGCAAGTAACCTTCTTCTCCGTAAAGAAGATAAATATTTTTTATGTTATTTTTAGAAAAATCATTTTGCAATTGAAAGAAGTCAATATATTCTGTTGCCATAATTATTTCACCTTAATGTATCAATATAAATATTTTTCCCGTTGGTTTTAACTAAAACTGTTCCATTTCTATCAGTCCTGAATACCTGCTGGCACCTATTTTCTAATTTTTTTATTACATCTGGATGTGGGTGGCCAAAATTATTTGAACCAACAGATATCACCGCCACTTCAGGTGCTACAGCATCTAAAAATTTAGTGCTTGTTGAACTTATGCTTCCATGATGCGCAACCTTTAATATATTACTATTTAAAGAAGCATTATTGGATAATATTTTTTTCTCTATTTCTTCTTCTATGTCTCCAGTAAATAGAAAATTAATATTTTCATAACGTAATTTTAGCACAATCGAATTATTATTGAAATTATTTTCATTAATTGTAAGATCACTATATATTGGGTTTATTATAAATATATCAATGTCTTTACAAACTTCAATCTTGTCCCCAGCCTGTGTCTTATGGTAAGTAGTTTTACCATTTTTTTTAATTAAAGCTAAAAAATCCTTATAAATTTCTTCCTGGCAAGGTATATTACTATCTATAACTAAATCAACTTTTATTTCTTCCAAAACAGGCAAAAGTCCTTCCATGTGATCTAAATCCGGATGTGTTAAAACCATTATATCAAGGTGATTAACACCTTGTCTCCTAAGATATGGAATAACCACATTTTTCCCCATATCATAATCACTAAAAGGCGTACCTCCTCCATCAATTAAAATGTTTTGCTTTTCTGGAGTTTGTATAAGGATACTATCCCCTTGTCCAACATTAATAAAATGAACTGCCAATAATGGGGATGGTTTTAGTATATTAATAGAAATCACTAACAATATTAAGATAATAGTTGAATAAATAGTTATCTTATTTTTTAAAATGTTAATATTGTATCTATATTTAAGTGAATAGAAAATAAAAACAATAATTATATAATATATGGCAATTGATAGTATTCCAGGTTGGGCGATATCTCTATAAGCAAAAGGTAGTAAGGATAGTTTTTCTCCTATAAATATTAATAATGATATTAGACCATTATTAACCAATGCTAAAAAATTACCTAAAGGTAAAAATAAAAAGGATAAAAATATGGAAAATAAGGCAAATATTATAATGAATCCAATAACCGGAACTATCAAAATGTTAGATAGGATTGAGATGATAGATATTTTATAGAAAAAAAATGCAGATAAAGGCATGACTCCAAGCCAGGCGGATGCTGAAACTGAAAGAGATTTTACCAAGTAATCAGGGAGCAAAAACAAGCAATCTTTTAAAGTACTCTCCATTATGGGGGTTAAAAATATTATAAAAAAAGTTGCAGTAAATGATAATATAAATCCTGTATCAAATAGATATAAAGGCTGCCACAGCAGTATTAAAAAAGCAGCAATTGAAATACTATTATATACATTATAAGGCCGATTTAATAATTTTGCTCCCAAAAGTACAATAAACATTAGCGTCGCTCTGCTAACTGATGGTCTAAAACCTGTAATTGCTGCATACCCAAGCATGATAATTATAATAAATATATATTTAAATGATTTGCTTAGTTTATTGTCTGATATTGTACTAAATAGCAAAAATAGAACCATTGCTATTATGCCAACATGCAAACCTGAGATAGCCAGTATGTGCATTACTCCCGCCACTTGAAAAACATCTTTTAACTCTTCTGTTATTTCTGATCTATCCCCTATTACAACAGCTTTAATAATCGCTCTTGCATCTGTATGGCGGTATATTTTTTCAATTTTGTCAATTATATTTGTTTTAATATCATTTAGAATTGAGGCTAAATTTATTTCTTTTTTATTACCGATAATTTCAATCTGGTTTGTTTTTATATTATCAGTTAAAAATATTTTTTGTTGAGCTAAATATTCCCTATAATTAAATTCACCATAATTACCAGGTAAAGATGGTTCTGTTAGAATAACCTCTGCTTTAACAATGTCATTAAATGCAACAATCTTTTCAATTTCATATATTTTTAATAATAATCGCCCATTTGTCTCAAAGATGTTCTGGCTTGTCTTGAATGTCTGTGTATCAATAATTATTTCCTGATATCCATCATTAAAATTTATGTCAACCTGGCAGACTTTACCAATAACTGTTCCTTCCTTACCTTTAAAATGGTATATATGGTTTAATGCAAATGGGGTTAAATTGAGTGATGTATTTAGCATACCAAACAGAATAAAAAATAATAAAATTAATATACTCGTCTTCTTACATTTTTTCAAACAGGAAAATAAAATAAGTAAAAATAGAAAAAAACAAATAATTAATAAATATTTAATTGTACTAAACTGAAAAATATCAAAAAGAACAATTCCAAATATATAAGTAAATAATATTGCAAATAGCGGGGTCTTTATTTGGGTTAATAAATTATCTTGTTTAATAGGCAGTTATATGCTCCTTTATACTTTCAAACCTCTTTTCTCCAATTCCAACAACATTCATAATATCCTCAGCATTTTGGAAAAAACCATTGTTTTTTCGATAATCTAAAATTCTTTGAGCTAAAGCAGGTCCTATCCCGGGCAAGGAAGCCAGCTGACTGGAATCCGCCGAGTTAATATTAATTAGTGTATTTTCTGTTGAGACATC
>JAQVMU010000022.1:0-1527 GCA_028703475.1 Atribacterota bacterium
ATCTATTAAATTATTAAATTATGCTATCATGATACTCAGAAGAGTTTGCAGTAGGAAAGGTCAACTAAAAAACGGGAACCATCAATAGATGAGTTCGATTTTTAGATGGACCGCCCTTCTCAAATCTAAAAACAATAAACCAAAAAAATTTTTCTTAACAATTTCCCTCTCCCCTTGGAGGGAGAGGGATAGGGTGAGGGGGAAGATCTTTTTACCATTATTTGTATTATATAAAAGATATCTTGGACTTTCTTCCTGTATATAAAATACAATTGCATAAAATCTTAATAGCATATAAAATATAGATAGATAAAGAGAGTACCTTGAGAAAAAAATAATTTAAAAAAATGGAGGGATATATTGTGAAAGAAGTTACTAAAAAAGTAATTGCAAAGCTAATCGATGAGAAGGATGAAATTAACGTATCAGTTTATATGCCCACCAGGGCGGCTGCAAGTAGCGAAGTAAAAAAAATGCCTATCCAATTAAAGACTCTCCTGAACAATGTAAAGAAAAAGTTATCTGAAAATTATAATTTAGATAATCGTGAAATAGAAAAATTATTAAAGCCAGCGACTGATTTGATTGGTGACAGGGTTTTCTGGCAGAATCAAAGACAGGGGCTGGCTATGTTTGTAAATAACAAACAATTTAGTTATTATCGTTTGCCCAGTGAGGTGCCTGAAATGGCTGAAGTGAGCCAATTTTTTAACTTGATTCCCCTCATGCCCGAAGTTATGTTTAATAACTATTATTATGTGCTTGCCTTGAGTAGAAATCATAACAGGGTTTTACGATGTACTAAAGGTAGTGTAAAAGAGATTGATATAGAAGGTGTTCCAGACAGTATACAGGAAATCTTAAAATATGATGAATCTGAAAAGTCACTCCAATATCATTCCAGTGGAGGCACTGCCCCTATTTTTCATGGTCAGGGAGTAGTTGATGATGAAAAGCGGGAAGAATTGTTGCAATATTTTAGGATGATTGACCAGGGTTTGAATAAATACCTGAACTTGAAAGATAAAAAACAAAAATTACCATTAATAATTATGAGTGTAAAAGCATTGTTCCCACTTTATAAAGAAATCAACACTTATCCATATTTGTTGGAAAAAAATGTTGAAGGAAATCCTGACGACGTTTCATCTGATTCAATTAAAAATAGCGCGTGGGATATTGCATCTGAATATTTTCATAAACAGCTGGATGACATAAATAAGACATATCATGATTTGAAAGGGACAGGAAAGACTTCTACAGACTTAGAAGATATTGTGTCTGCTGCAAGTTTCAGTAGAGTAGATACTTTGTTAGTAAAAAAGAATATTGCACAATATGGGTTATTTGAATCAGAAGAAAATAAGGTACTAATTGCTGAAGATGAAAATGAACAGCAGAATAACTATGATTTATATAATTTTGCTGCGATTAATACTGTTTCAAATGGTGGACAGGTTTATGTATTGGATGAAGATAAAATGCCTGATAGTGAAGATGTTGTAGCTATATATAGATTTTAAAAAC
>JAQVMU010000022.1:1627-20541 GCA_028703475.1 Atribacterota bacterium
AATAACTATGATTTATATAATTTTGCTGCGATTAATACTGTTTCAAATGGTGGACAGGTTTATGTATTGGATGAAGATAAAATGCCTGATAGTGAAGATGTTGTAGCTATATATAGATTTTAAAAACATACTTGAGTAGAAATGTAAGTAAGTTATCAGTTATTAGTTTACAGTTTTTTGTTTAAATAAAATATTTTAAAATAACCATGATATTGTCATATGAAAATTCATTTCATTTTATAAATATATAATTATAAAGATGTTGAAGTTTACAATTCAAGCAGCGGGTAAATCAATGCCTGCTGCTTGTTAATATTTAATGAGACAGAACTAACTATTTTACTTCTTCCTCACACTCTAATCCTCTACCGCCGAGGGGAAAGGGATATTTTCAAAATATATTTTTTAGTATTTTGTATTTGAATTGTTACTGAAAATTGTAAACCAATAACAAAAAACGTATTTATCTTTAACTGTAAACCGGCGACTAAAAACTGAAAACTTGTTTTCTATAGACACCAATCCTTTCAAGTGATAAAATACCCTCAGTATTCAAATAAATATATATTGGTGGTTTCTTATGCGCATTAGCATTCAATCATTAGGATGCCCAAAAAATTTTGTCGATAGCGAAGTTATCTGTGGTTATCTGTTAAAGGAAAATTTCACTCTTACCAACCAGGTCGAAAATTCAGATGCAGTGATAATAAATACCTGTAGTTTTATCCAACCCGCTGTAGAGGAATCATTAGATACTATTATGCAGGCAGCTGAGTTAAAAAAAGAAGGTAAATTAAAGTATATTATAGTTACAGGTTGTCTGCCCCAAAGATATGAAAAATCTGAACTTATTGAAACTCTTCCTGAGGTTGATGTCTTTATCGGAGTAGATGAGATTAGCAGGGTAGGTGATATAGTTAAAAATCTTGTTAGGAATAGAGTTCTTTATGAAGTAAATAAACAGCCATGTAATATTTATAATGAAAAATCACCACGCTTTCTGCTGTCCCCAAAACATTATGCTTACCTGAAAATAGCTGAGGGCTGTAATAATGGCTGCACATACTGTTTAATACCACGCATAAAAGGGCGATATAGGAGCCGCACTGTTGAGTCGATAATTTCTGAAACAAAGAATTTAATTGATTGCTATCCCCTGAAGGAGATAATATTAATTGCCGAGGATACAACTTTTTACGGAATGGATAAATATGGTAAATATATGTTGTCTTATCTATTGCAGGAGATGGCAAAATTGCTCCAGAAAAAAGATATTAAAATAAGATTGCTTTACACTCATCCTGCACATTATGATGATAGATTAATTGAAATTGTATCAAAAAACCCTGTAATATGTCCCTATCTCGATATACCACTACAGCATATCAGTGATAATATTTTAAAAAGAATGAACCGTAAAATTTCCAAAATTGATATTCTCAAGCTCATTGAAAAATTAAGAGATAAAATTCCTGATTTAGTAATCAGGACAACTTTGATTGTTGGTTTCCCTGGTGAAACAGAAGAGGATTTTCAGCAGTTATACGATTTTATAGAAAAATATCATTTTGAAAGAGTTGGTACTTTTTCTTATCATAATGAGGAAGAGTGTGCTGCCAATAAATTATCAGGACATATTTCAAAAAAAATTAAAAAATTACGATTAGAAAAATTAATGAGCTTACAACAAAAAATATCCTTAGAATTAAATTCCTCTAAGATAGGTAAGGAAAAGCGAGTATTAATTGATGAGGTATCACAGGAGAATGACAAAGTATTAATAGGTCGTTCCTGCAGTGAAGCACCTGAAATTGATGGCCATATTAATGTATCTGGTGGAAATTATTCAGATATTGGTAAATGGATAGATGTAAAAATTACCAAAGCTTATCCCTATAATTTAGATAGTGAAAAGATTTGCAAATAATCATCAATAATCTGTATAATTGAGTATTGCTAATTATGTTAAAAGAAAAGAAAGGATTTGTACATTGATAAAAGATAGACAAAATAAACTTTGGCAGGAAATCAATAGAACCAGAAATGATATATCTGCTTTTCTGATTACGAATCCAAAAAATATTTATTATATATCCGGATTTACCGGTGAAGGTATACTTATATCTTCACCTGACAAGAATTTTCTAATTACTGACAGCCGTTATACAGAACAGGCAAATGAGCAGGTATCTAATTGCCAAATCATCATTCAGGATATGTTAAAGACTGATGCACAAACAGAGATGCTTTGCAATGTAATTGGAGAACTAAAAATTAATGGACTCGGTTTTGAAGCTGAATCGCTTTCTGTTGATAAATATCTGAAATATCAATCCCGTTTACCTCACTTAAAACTTTATCCCCTCCATGCTGTAATTGAAAAATTACGTATTATAAAAGATGATTATGAAATTGAGCTGTTAAAAAAATCTGCTCATATTGCAACAAGTTCTTTCCTAAATACCATCTCTTTAATAAAGCATGGTATTTCTGAACTTACTATCGCAGCTCAACTGAATTATAATATGCAAAAAAATGGTGCTAAAAAAGAAGCATTTGATATAATAGTTACTTCGGGTGAGAGGGGATTACTTATACATGGAGAACCTTCAGTCAAAAGAATAACAAAAGAAGAATTAATTATTATAGATTTTGGTTGTATTTTTAAAATGTATAATTCGGATTGCACCCGCTCTCTTTTATTAGGAGAACCAAACAGTGAACAGAAAAAGATATTTGAGATAATTAAGAATGTTCAAATTGCCACATTACAGCAGGTAAGAGCTGGTAAAAGTTGTTACGAATTGGATGATTTTGCAAGAAAAAATATTAGCAAAAGCGGTTATGGTGACTATTTTCTGCATTCATTGGGTCACGGGATTGGGCTTGATGTGCACGAACTTCCCCGACTGAGTCAAAATGACCAAAACATTCTGCAACCGGGTATGGTTGTAACGATTGAACCGGGAATTTACGTACCGGGCATTGGTGGAGTTCGCATAGAAGATACTGTAATAGTAACCGAAAATGGTTGTGAAGTAATTACATTATTACCAAAAGAATTATCTGTATATAATTACCAGGATAATGATATTGATGATATTGTCATTTAAAAATATTTTTATGATTTATTCATTGACAAAATAATAACATAATTATGATTTGGTGTAATAAAAGGAGGAATTGAATTGAACTTAAATAAAACCGATGAGGAAATATACCAGCTTATTCAAAAAGAAGAAAAAAGACAGAAAAGTACAATAGAGCTTATTGCATCTGAAAATTTTGTAAGTGACGCTGTTTTGGAAGCACAAGGCTCTGTTTTAACAAATAAATATGCTGAAGGTTACCCTGGGAATAAATATTACGGTGGATGCCAATTTATAGATGAAGTAGAAAAACTTGCAATAAAACGGGCAGAAAAGCTTTTTTCAGCTGAACATGCCAATGTCCAACCACATTCCGGATCTCAGGCAAATATGGCAGTTTATTTCAGCGTATTAAAGCCAGGAGATACCATTTTATCAATGAATTTAGCACATGGTGGGCATTTAACTCATGGCAGTCCGGTTAATTTTTCTGGAAAACTTTACAATATTATTCCTTATGGGGTAGACAAAGAAACAGGGCGGATTGATTATAATCAGGTTCGGGATTTGGCCTTAGCAAATAACCCAAAAATGATTGTAGCAGGAGCAAGTGCTTATCCAAGAGAAATTGAATTTGATAAATTTAGAGAGGTTGCTGATGAAGTTGGTGCTTACCTGATTGCAGATATTGCTCATATTGCCGGGTTAGTAGTTACAGGTGAACATATCAGCCCAATTCCTTATTGCCATTTTGTCACTACTACAACTCATAAGACTTTACGTGGTCCCAGAGGTGGTCTAATTCTTTGTCAGGAAGATCTTGCTAAACAGGTAGATAAAAGTATTTTTCCTGGTATTCAGGGTGGTCCATTAATGCATGTGATTGCTGCCAAGGCTGTATGTTTTAAAGAAGCTATGCAAGACGATTTTAAATCATATCAAAAACAAATAAAGAAAAATGCCATTACACTGGCTCAAAAAATGATGGAAATGGATTATAAATTAGTGTCTGACGGTACTGATAATCATCTTATGCTAATTGATTTAAGAAACAAGGGAATAACCGGAAAACAGGCAGAGAAGGCTCTGGAAAACTCAGGTATCACTGTAAATAAGAACTCTGTACCTTTTGATACACAGCCACCTATGGTTACCAGTGGAATTCGAATTGGAACCCCTGCAATGACTACCAGAGGCATGAAAGAAGAAGAAATGATAATTATTGCAGAATTGATTGACCGTGTTCTGAGCAATATAAATGATGAAACTACTAAAAATAAAGTATCAGAAGAAGTAAAACAGTTATGTAAAAAATTTGTCAACTAAATAAATATATTTATAGTATATTTATTAAAAGACAGAATATTTCTGAATAAATAAAAAAAATAACAACTAATAAAAAAATGAATTTGTAAAATATATTTATTTTACAATCGAAGGAGGAATTATATTGATTTCTACAAGTGATTTCAAGAATGGAATAAGTATAGAAATTGATGGGGACATATATACTATTATCGAATTCCAACATGTAAAGCCGGGTAAAGGCGGTGCATTTGTAAGGACAAAATTAAAAAATTTACAAACGGGAGCTGTTCTTGACAAAACATTCCGTGCCGGTGAAAAATTCGAACAGGCAATAATCGATCGTAAAGATATGCAATATATTTATAATGATGGACACAATTATTATTTTATGGATAAAGATAGCTATGAGCAGATTCCTATAGTCGCTGAACAAATAGGTGATGCTACAGATTTGTTAAAGGAAGGAAATGAGGCACAAGTCACTTTTTGGCAAAATAAAGTTATGGGTATTGAACTTCCTGGAAGTATAGCATTAGAAGTTATTAAAACTATTCCCGGGGCTAAAGGCAATACTGTTTCCGGGGCATTAAAACCTGCAACTCTTGAAACAGGTGCTGAAGTGCAGGTTCCCCTTTTTATTAAAGAAGGTGATATTATAAAAGTTAACACCAAGGACAAAAAATACCAGGAAAGGGTTCAGTAAGATTTTATGGAATATGTGACCATAAATAACGAAAAAGGTAATATTAATGTTTCAAGATCAGCCATCGAAACACTTTCGCAGCTTATTTTGCTAGAGACAAAAAGGATTATCAAGCCCAAAGATACTACTTTAAATCAATTTTACAAAAAATATTATAAGAAAAACCCTGATGAAAGCGCTGGAATTGTTCAAGATATCAAGATTGAAATTAAACCCAAAATTGTGATAATAAACCTTTTTTTAGTAATTAATTATGGTATTAGAATACCCGATTTAACCTGGGAGATTCAGGCAAAAATAAAAGAGAAATTTAAAGAAATAACAGGTTTAGAAGTTAATATAATTAACATTCATATAAATGGTATTCATGATACTGGAAAATTTGGAAATAAAGATAAATTAGCAATTCCTGAAATGTTCGTAAAAATATTCTAAAAAGAAAAAATTATTTTAGTTAGAGAAATAAATTGGGGAGAACATGGGAAACAGAAGAATTTCAAGAGAAATAGCATTAAAAATACTTTTCCAAATAGATTTAGTTCATTGTAATGTTGATGAAGCTAGCAGCTATGCATTTCAAATAGATGAAGTTATGCAGTTTAATAATCCAGATTTAGTAATCGAATTTTCTCTACAATTAGTAAAAGGAGTTCTCAGTAATCTTGATAATATAGATCCTTTAATAAAAAAACATGCTAACCATTGGTCTTTAGAAAGAATGGCAAACATTGATAGAAATATTTTGAGAATAGCTATATACGAAATTGTTTTTATTGAAAATATACCAAAAAGTGTATCTATAAATGAAGCAGTTGAATTAGCAAAAAAATATAGCACAGAGAGTTCTTTTGGATTTGTTAATGGAGTTCTTGGAAAGATTGACAAGAACTGCCTGAAATATTGATAGTTTTTAGAATATTAAATAATTCAGACCAGGTATTATATGTCTTCAAACCAATTTAATAATAAAAAAGTGTATTCTGTCTCTAATATAACCAGTCATATACAACAACTGTTTAAATCAGATCCTCTTTTACAAAATGTAACAATTGTTGGTGAATTAAGTAATTTTAAATATCATTCTTCAGGGCATATGTATTTTGTTCTGAAAGATGATAAAAGCCAGATAAAATGCGTTATGTTTAGAGGAAGCAACCTTGGTTTGAGCTTTAATCCATGTGATGGCATGGGAGTTAGGGCAACGGGTGATATTAGGGTCTATGAAAAAAGAGGAGAATATCAGTTTTATGTAATGCAAATGGTTGAAGTGGGCAAAGGAGCATTATTTGCTGCATTTGAGCAGTTAAAATTAAAATTGAAAGCTGAAGGATTGTTCAGACAGGATATAAAAAAAACTTTACCAAAAATTCCCAGAAAGATAGCTGTAATAACTTCCCCCACAGGAGCAGCAATAAGAGATATTATATCTGTTACACTGAGAAGGTTTCCGAATATACATATAATAGTGGTACCCGCTCAGGTTCAGGGAAATGAAGCTGCATCCCAAATATCTGACAATATAAAGTTTCTGAATAAGGTACTTCCAAACCTCGATTTTATTATAATAGGTAGAGGAGGGGGATCAATAGAAGAATTATGGGCATTTAATGAAGAGATACTTGCAAGAGAAATATACCATTCTACAATACCCATAGTATCGGCTGTGGGGCATGAAACTGATTTTACAATTTCTGATTTTGTAGCAGATCTTAGAGCACCCACTCCGTCCGGAGCTGCCGAAATGACAATTCCTGATATGGAAAGTCTGGTAATGAATGTTAGTTTAGTAAGAAGTAAACTTAATCGCATGGTAAAGTATATATTGGAATTAAAAGAGCAAAAATATTTTACTGTTTTTGAAAGCTTGAGATATCAAAACCCAAAAAGTAAAATAATGCAACATACCCAGACATTAGATGATTTAATTACACGATTAAATCTAAATATGAAACATATTATTAATATTAACGAAAATATATTAAATAAATATAGAGAAAAAATTATTACCCTAAGCCCCAAAGGTGTATTGAAAAGGGGTTACAGCATTTGTTTTAAAATCCCTGAAAGAACCATTATAAAAAAGACAAAACAGATTAAAAAAAATGACAATATAGATGTTATGGTTAGTGATGGTATTATTTCTGCAAATGTTACAGAAAGGAGGAGTGTAAATGAGTGAAAAGAAGAAAAAAGATAATGAAATATCTTTTGAAGATTCTCTCAAAAAATTGGAAGAAATAGTTGAAGAGTTGGAGAAAGGTGAATTAAGCCTGGATGAAGCCTTAAAGTTATACGAGGAAGGAATGGAATTTTCTGATAAATGCATGGCAAGATTAAATGAGTCCAAGCAAAAAGTCGAAAAATTAACCAGAGAAGAGAATAATAAATACAAGACTGAGCCTTTTTCACTGCAGAACAAAGATGAGGATGTTAATTTTTGATATGGAATTAAAATCCTTCATGGAAGAAAAGAAAATAATATTGGATGATTATTTGAAAAAAGAGCTGCCTACTGATAATCAGGACCCTTCAATAATACATAAATCAATTAGGTATAGTGTTTTAAATGGGGGTAAGAGAGTACGCCCAATACTTACAATGATGGTTGCCGAATTATTAAATGGTGATTACAAAAAAGTATTACCAGCCGCCGCAGGAATTGAACTGATCCACACGTTTTCATTGGTACATGATGATTTACCTTGTATGGACAATGATGATTATCGCAGGGGAAAATTAACTAACCATAAAGTCTTCGGTGAGGCAATGGCAGTGCTTACCGGTGATGCTCTGTTGGTTATGGGCATGGATTTTATTTGCCGTAATGCTCAAGTAGAAGGAATTAGAAAAGATTCTGTACTGAAAGTGATAAATAATATATGTGAACTTCTTGGAACTCAAAAAATGTTAGGTGGCCAGGTCGATGATATAAGCTGGGCCAATAATAAAGGTGATGGCAGTTTTGTAGAAAGCATTTATCTGCGAAAAACATCAGCTCTAATCTGTGCAGCTTTAAAAACAGGCGCTTTTTTATTTGAAGCAACTGATGAACAGATAGAAGCTTTGAACAAGTACGGTGAGAATATTGGGTTGGCTTTTCAAATTACCGATGATCTACTTGATTTACAGGAAGATAATAAAATTGAAAGCAAACCTACTTACCCTGGGATATACGGTGTTCAAAAATCAAAAATTGCAGCACAAAAGTATTGCAGTGAGGCCAAAAAAAGCCTTTCAATTTTTGGAGAAAAAGCAAATCTATTTTATGAATTTGCTGATTCAATCGTGTATCGGAAAAAATAAATATTTTAATATTTACCAGACTGAAAATTAGGCTTTATCAAATAATTGTTATGATTAACTATACAATGTTAATATATTATAAAAATGAGTAATTAATTGAACCAATCGAAAGAGTTAACGGGAGGGAACATGCTAAGATCTTTTAACCGTAGATATGACGAGATTAGACCTATTACAATAACCCGTAATTATGTAAAGTATTCTGAGGGATCAGTTTTTATTGAAATGGGTGATAATAAAGTAATATGCACAGCAAGCGTTGAGGAAAAAGTGCCTCTTTTTTTAAGAGGAACTCAGCAAGGATGGATTACAGCTGAATATGCAATGATACCGAGAGCCAATCAGTTTCGCAATATAAGAGATTCAGTTAAAGGTAAAATAAATGGCAGGGCACAGGAAATACAGAGATTAGTGGGTCGTTCATTAAGAGCCATAACTGATCTTGAGGTGCTTGGTCCCAGAATGATTTGGATCGACTGTGATGTAATACAAGCCGATGGCGGAACCCGTACCACTTCAATTATTGGTGCTTTTATTGCTTTAATAGATGCTTTAAGATATTTAAAAGCCGAGAAAAAAATAGAAAGAATACCCATAAAGCAATTTCTTGGGGCAATAAGTGTAGGAATCGTTGAGGGCGAGATGCTTCTTGACCTTGAATATAAAGAAGATAGTAATGCACAGGTAGATATGAATGTAATTATGACTGAACGAAACGAACTAGTTGAAATACAGGGAACTGCAGAAAAAAAGCCATTTTCTAAAAGAAATATGTACCAATTAATGGAGTTAGCAGAAAACGGAATTAACCAGGTAATTGAAAAAGAAAAAGAAATAGTCGGAGAATTATGATAAAAATAGTCTTAGCTACTCATAATTCAGGGAAAGTCAGTGAAATAAAAGATTATTTTGCAGAATATCCTGTCATTATAGAATGTTTAAAAAATTATCCGGAAATATCGGAAATTGCTGAAACCGGAAAAACATTTTATGAGAATGCCTTAATCAAGGCAAAGCAGGTGACAGCAATTACTGATTTACCTTCTTTAGGTGATGATTCCGGATTAGAAGTTGATTATCTTGACGGTAAGCCAGGGATTTATTCTGCACGATGGGGTAAAGATGACAGAGAAAGAATAGACAAGATTATTAAGGCTCTCAAAAATGCCAGCCAGGAGCAGAGAAACGCACGTTTTGTATGTAATATGGCTTTTGCTACTCCTGATAATAATATTTATACAACAAAAGGAATATGTGTCGGAAGAATTTCCCTTAAACCTCAGGGGGATAGCGGTTTTGGTTATGATCCGATTTTTATCCCTGAAGGCTTTGAGCAGACATTTGCTCAGCTGGGAGAAAAAATAAAAAGTAAAATAAGCCACAGGGCTATAGCATTAAATAAAATTATTAAAATTATTCTGAAACTTTATAAACTTCAATAAAATATAATTTTTTTATTATAACTGTTTATTTTATGAGTACTTTTATTTATAATAGAATTAATTGTTTTAAAAAAACATTGAAATGATATATAGAAGTTTGTTGACTTATCTAAAGATATACTATATAATACTTTTGTTTCGGGGTGTAGCGCAGTTTGGCTAGCGCACCTGCTTTGGGAGCAGGGGGCCGGAGGTTCAAATCCTCTCACCCCGACCATGAGCGGGAATAGCTCAGTTGGTAGAGCACTAGCCTTCCAAGCTGGTTGTCGCGGGTTCGAGACCCGTTTCCCGCTCCAGTTTATGATTATTGATGCCTGCGCCTGTAGCTCAATAGGATAGAGCAACGGACTTCTAATCCGTAGGCTGGGGGTTCGACTCCCTCCGGGCGCGCCTTGATAGAAAACATGGTGGGCGTAGCTCAGTCCGGTTAGAGCCCTGGATTGTGGCTCCAGTGGTCATGGGTTCAAATCCCATCGCTCACCCCATTTTGAGCGCTCGTAGCTCAACTGGACAGAGCTGTGGACTTCGGATCCAAGGGCTGGGGGTTCGACTCCCTCCGAGCGCGCCTTGAATGTGAAATAGAAATATGAATAAAAATTAAATAATCAGTGGGCCGTTAGCTCAGTAGGTAGAGCACCTGACTTTTAATCAGGGTGTCACAGGTTCGATACCTGTACGGCCCACCATTTTATATAAAATACCAGCGAGGGTGGTGGAATTGGTAGACACGCTGGATTTAGGATCCAGTGGGTAACTCCATGCGGGTTCGAGTCCCGCCTCTCGCACCAATATTGAAAAATAATTTGAAAAATATATTAATAAATAAACAAATATACTTTATAAATAAAACGACTTAAATAAATATTTAAATTAACACAATTACCGCAAAAAATTTTTGCGGTTTTATTATGATTGAGCAAATATATCTGGAGGTAGAGTAAATGACTCAGATTGAAAAAGGAAAAAAAGAGAATAATAAAGTAGAAATTACTGTAACTGTTGAAATTGAAAAGGTTCAACATGAATTTAATAATACCTATCGCGAACTTTCCCAAAAAGTTAAGATACCCGGTTTCCGAACAGGACGTATACCAATCAATATTTTGGAAATGAACTTGGGCAAAGAATATATTGACCAGCAAGTAGCCGAGAAACTTATTAAAGACAGTTATAATGAAGCAATCGATAAAAGTGAACTGGACCCTATTGATGTTCCAAAAATAGATTTGGTACAAACAGATAAAGAGAAACCTTTTATTTACAAAATGATTTTAGAGGTAAAACCAGAATTTGAAATACCGAAACTTGATGATATCACGGTAGAAAAAACAATACCAAAAATCACTGAGGAAGATATAAACAGCGATTTAGAAAAAATAAGAGAAAGTCACGGTAAACTAAAGGATGTTTCCGATAGAGAATCAAAAATAGGTGATTTTTTAATTGCAGACTTTGAAACTTTTGTTGATAACAATCCGGTTAAAGATGGCAAAAAAGAAAAACAGATGATTCAATTAGGGGAGAATACACCACCTGAATTTAATAATAATTTAGTTGGCTTAAAACCTGGCGATGAAAAAGATGTAGTAGTAAAAGCACCTGAAGATATAAGTGATAAGAAGATAGCAGGGAAAGAGATTACTTATAAAATAAAAGTTTCAGATATAAAAGAAAAAGAACTTCCTCCTTTGGATGATGATTTTGCAAAAAGTGCCGGCGAATATAAAAACCTGGATGAATTAAAACAACATATTAAAAAACAGCTTGAGGAACGGGCAAAATACCAGGCAGAGAATGAGTTTAATGATAATTTAATGGAAAAAGTTGCAGAAAAAACTAATATTGAAGTGCCTGAAGTCTTAATTGATAAACAAGTAGAAAGAATGTTAAATAATCTGAAAGAAGATTTAAAAAATAGAAATATGACCTTGGAAGATTATTACAAAATAATTAAAGCTGACGAGGAAAAGGTAAAAAAAGAATATAAGGTTATAGCAGAAAAACAGGTAAAAAAAGAATTGATTATTGACAAAATAATCGAAGATGATAAAATATCTGCTACTGAGGAAGACATAAATAAAAAAATTGAAGAAATTGCCGAAAGCACTAATCAAAAAACATTAAAAGTTAGAGCAATGTTTGAAAAAAACAATACTATGGATAATTTAAAAGAACAGATAAAAATCGAGAAAGTAATTGAAAAATTATCCATGCAAGTTAAAATTGAAGAAAAATAAAGGGGGATTTCTATTATGAATTTAGTACCAATTGTTGTGGAAAAAACACCTCAAGGTGAAAGATCCTATGATATATATTCACGTCTGTTAAAGGAGAGAATTATCTTTTTGGGAACAGAAATAGATGATCAGGCTGCAAATATCATTATTGCTCAGTTACTGTTTCTGGAAGCAAATGAGCCTGAAAAGGACATTTTTATATATATAAACAGTCCAGGTGGGTCAGTAAGCTCAACAATTGCAATTTATGACACTATTCAGTACATTAAATCTGACGTATCTACTATATGCATCGGAATGGCTGCAAGCGGAGCTGCATTAATATTAGCATCAGGGACAAAAGGGAAACGTTCTTCTTTACCCAATTCCAGAATTATGATTCATCAGCCATTAGGAGGAGCGCAAGGTCAGGTTTCAGATATTGAGATACAGACTAAAGAATTGTTGAGAATAAAGAAAAAAATCAACGAAATATTAACTTACCATACTAACCAGCCTTTAGAAAGAATTGAAAGGGATACAGATAGGGATTTCTATATGACAGGTGAAGAGGCAAAAGAATATGGAATAGTTGATGAAGTAATAAAAAAGCGTTAATAGCTATTAAAAAGATTGAGGTGTTTTAGATGAAATGTTCATTTTGCGGTAAAGACCAAAGTGAAGTTAAAAAAATAATATCAGGTCCTGATGGGGTCAATATCTGCAGTGAATGTATTCAAGTTTGCAGTTATATCCTGAAAGACGATAAAAAGAAGAAAAATAAGGAAACTATTTCTTTTAATAATATACCTGTTCCCGAGGAAATAAAAACATTTTTAGATCAATACATAATAGGACAGGACAGAGCTAAAAAGATATTATCCGTAGCAGTTTATAATCATTTTCTAAGAATAAAAAACAATCTATCAAAGACTGAGGATACAAAAAATAATGGTAAATTAGATGATTTTGTAGAAATGGAAAAAAGTAATATTCTATTACTCGGTCCAAGTGGATGCGGAAAAACTCTTTTAGCTAAGACATTAGCAAAAAAATTAGAAGTACCATTTGCAATTGCAGATGCCACTACTTTAACTGAAGCTGGTTATGTCGGTGATGATGTGGAAAATGTCCTTTTAAAGCTATACCATGCCGCAGATGAGGATATTGATAAAGCTCAAATGGGAATAATATATATTGACGAAATAGATAAGATTGCACGTAAATCAGAAAATCCTTCTATTACAAGGGATGTCTCAGGTGAAGGAGTACAACAGGCATTATTAAAGATTGTTGAAGGAACTATGGCTTCAATGCCGATGCAGGGTGGCAGAAAGCATCCACACCAAAAAAATATTGAAATTGATACTTCTCAAATACTTTTTATCTGCGGTGGTTCATTTGAAGGATTAGAGAATATAATAAAAAATCGTGTTCAAACACATCATATCGGTTTTAATGCTGATATATATAGAGAGAATAACAATGGTACTGCAATCCTTCAACGTGTTTTACCGGAAGATTTGATCAGATTTGGATTGATTCCGGAACTTGTGGGTCGTTTGACAATTATTTCAACAATTGACAATCTGGATAAAGATGCCCTTGTTGATATTTTAACAAAACCAAAAAATGCAGTAACACTTCAGTACCAGCAAATGCTAAAAAATCAAGGTGTCGAATTGAAATTTACTCGACCTGCTTTAGAGGCTGTTGCTGAAAAAGCATTAAAAAGAAATACTGGTGCGCGTGGTTTAAGGTCAATTATAGAGGAATCAATGCTGGAAATAATGTATCAGATACCATCGTTAAAAAATGTAAAAGGATGTACGATTACAAAAAAGGTAATTGAGAATAATGAGACACCATTGCTGATTGATGAGAATAACAATGAAAAGAAGGAAAGAGAGACGGCCTGATTTGATATTAATTATAATCAGAGCAATTCTTGACATCTTTTAATAATCATTGTAACATAGCAAAAAGTAATAAAAACAGGCTATGAAGGGATTAAGTAAATATTGCTTTAGAAAGCCACAATATTGAATGTCCTCCCTGAGCCTTATTTCTGAAATACTGTAGTAAGTTTTATCGGTTGAACCGTTAACACTATATTAAGTGCCTGCCTTCTTTTTTTAAAATACTATTGAGTAATAGTAATAAGGCAGGAATTAAGGTGGTACCACGAACCCTTTTCGTCCTTAAAAGGATGAAAAGGGTTTTTTTATGAGTAATTATAATCTAAATTTTAGATAAAATGGAATATACAGGAGATTACATAATGGAAGAAAAAAAAGAAAATAAATTAGAATCTGTTTATAATCCAAAAATTGTTGAGGATCAATGGTATAAGTTTTGGATGGAAAATGATATATTCACTACAAAAAACAATATTGGCAAGAAAAATAATTATTCAATTGTTATGCCACCTCCAAACATAACAGGTTCCTTGCATATTGGGCATGCTTTGAATAACACATTACAGGATATTGTAATCAGATGGAAAAGAATGCAGGATTATAATGTGTTGTGGCTTCCTGGAACTGATCATGCAGGTATCGCTACACAAAATGTTGTTGAGAGAGAGATAGCAAAAGAAGGAAAAACAAGATATGACATTGGCAGAGAAGAATTCACAAAAAGAGCCTGGCAATGGCGTGAAAAATATGGCTCTAATATTTTAAATCAGTTAAAAAAGATGGGATGTTCCTGTGATTGGTCCCGTTTGCGTTTTACTCTTGATGAAGGGCTGTCTAAGGCAGTAAGAAAAGTTTTTATCACTTTGTATGAGGAAGAATTAATATATCGATCAAATTATGTTATTAACTGGTGTCCACGTTGTCAAACTGCTTTGGCGGATATAGAGGTAGAGCAGAGAGAAGAAAATTCTAAATTATATTATATAGCATACCCCCTCAAGGACTCAGTCGAAGAAAAGATAATAGTAGCTACTACACGCCCTGAGACAATGCTCGGAGATACAGCAATTGCGGTAAATCCTCATGATAAGCGTTATAAAAAGTATGTTGGGAAGGTAGCCATATTGCCCTTAGTTGGAAGAGAATTGCCTATCGTTGCAGATGATTATGTAGACACTGAATTTGGTACAGGTGCTGTGAAAATTACCCCTGCCCATGATTTAAATGACTTTGAACTGGGACAAAGACACAATCTTGAACAAATTAATATTTTAAACGATGATGGCTCAACCAATAAAAACACTGGTAAATATATTGATATGAGTGTTATGGAATGTAGAAAAAAAATAGTTAAAGACCTTGAAGAAAATGGATATTTACAAAAAATCGAAAGTTACAGACATTCAATTGGACACTGTTACAGGTGTGATACAGTTATTGAACCATACCTTTCAAAACAATGGTTTGTAAAGATTAAAGATTTAGCAAAACCTGCAATTGATGCTGTAGAGAATAATAAAACGGCTTTTATTCCTAAAAGATGGTCAAAGGTTTATTTTGAATGGATGTATAATATCAGAGATTGGTGCATATCCAGACAACTGTGGTGGGGCCATCGTATACCTGTATGGTATTGTCAGGATTGTGGAGAAATGATAGTACAAATGGAAGATCCCACTGAATGTACAAAATGTAATAGCAAAAACGTTATACAGGATAAAGATGTACTTGATACATGGTTTAGTTCTGCACTCTGGCCGTTTTCTACTCTTGGCTGGCCTGAAAAAACCCAGGATCTGGAAGAATTTTATCCAACTTCATTATTGGTTACAGGTTTTGATATTATATTTTTCTGGGTCGCAAGAATGATGATGATGGGTCTTAAATTTAAAAATGACATTCCTTTTGAAAAGGTTTTTATAAATCCACTGATAAAAGACATTGAAGGCAAAAAGATGAGTAAATCAAAGGGTAATGTAATCGATCCATTATTAATGATTGAACAATATGGTGCTGACGCATTACGAATGACTTTAGCTTCACTGACTATACAGGCTAATTACATACGCCTTTCAAAAGAAAAAATTGAAACTTTTAGAAACTTTACAAATAAGATTTGGAATGTAGCCCGATTCTCTTTAACTCATCTTGATAGTTTTGACCCAAAAGAAGTGAAAAAAGAAAACTTGAAATTTAGCTTATTTGATGAATGGATTCTTTATCAGCTAAACAAAACAGTCAGGAAAGTGACCGAAAGTCTTAATAACTTTAAATTTAGTGATGCTGCTATGGCTATTTATGAATTTAGCTGGAATTATTTCTGTGATTGGTATGTTGAGCTGATAAAAGAAACATTATATAGCAAAAACAATACGATAGAAAAAAGAACAACTCAATATACTCTTTGGTTTGTATTAGATAATATTTTAAGATTATTGCACCCCTTTATGCCATTTATCACTGAAGAAATATGGCAAAAAATACCACACGATGAAATAAGTATTTCTGTATCACACTGGCCTGAGTATAAAAAAGAAAAGGCCAGTATAAGCTTGGAAGAAAAGGTTTCTTCAATTCAGGATGTAATAAAAGCAATTAGAAATATTAAAGCAGAAATGAACATACCTCTTACCAGGGAGATTGATGTTTTTATCAATATTGTTAATAGCGAAAAAGAAGAGTTAATTAATCAACATCTATCTTATATTAAAAATCTTGCCCATGTTAAGTCCTTCAAGGTAGATTCCTCACTGGAAAAACCGGAATGTTCAGCTACCGGGGTTTTAGAAGATATAGAAATATTTGTACCGTTGACCGGAGTTATAGATTTAGAGGCAGAGACAAAGCGTTTAGAAAAAAAGCTGCAAAAGATTGAAAAAGACATGGTTGTTATTAATAAAAAATTGAATAATTCTGATTTTATTCAAAAGGCACCTGATAATATAATTGAGAAAGAAAGGGAAAAAATTAAAGAACTAACCGATATACGAAACAGGATTCAAAAAAATCTAAAAGCACTCAAGTCAATATGAAAAATTATGACCAATCAATCGAATATATATATGGATTAACTAAATTTGGAGTTAAATTGGGGCTTAAGAATGTAAGTTGCCTGTTAAGTCTTTTTGATAATCCACATTTAAAGACAAAAGTAATACATATTGCGGGTACAAACGGAAAAGGTTCTACTGCGGCAATGCTATTGTCCATATTAAAACATGCTGGGTTTAGAGTAGGCTTATATACTTCTCCTCATTTAATACATTTTCAGGAGCGAATGAGAATTAATGATGATCTTATAACAAAGCACGATGTTTGTTCATTATTAGATAGAATAATACCCAAAATTAATATAGTTGCCAAAACAGAAGGTTACCAGCATCCAACTTTTTTTGAAGTTATTACAACTATGGCATATCTGTATTTTTTTGAAAATAATGTTGATTTTGCAATTATGGAAGCGGGGTTGGGTGGAAGACTTGATGCCACCAATGTTTGCAAATCAATTATTTCAGTTATTACTCATATAGACTATGATCATACAGATAGATTGGGAAATACACTTTCAGAGATTGCCAATGAAAAAGGTGAGATTATTAAGAATAATTCACTTACAATTAATGCCCGGCAATATCCGGAAGCTCAAAAAATAATTGAGCATATTGCCCGGAAAAGAAGAACCAAATTATACTCAGTCGGAATTGAAATTAACTCAGATATAATTTCTTCAAATATTGATGGTAATGTCTTTCATTATTCAGGAATTTGTAATAAATATCAAAGTTTACACATACCCCTGGCAGGAAGATATCAAATAGAGAATGCCTCAATGGCTATAGGGGCTACAGAGTTGTTAAATAAAATGGGTTTCAAAATCAGAGAACAGGCAATTTATACCGGACTCCATGAAAGTAGATGGCCTGGCAGGTTTGAGATTATTCAAAGGGAACCTATGATAATTCTTGATGGTGCGCATAATCCCAATGGAGTTACAAGATTTGTTGAAGATTTAAAGAAATATTTTCCAAATAAAAAAATAATCGCTGTGTTAGGTGCTTTTAGCGATAAAGATTATTCTAATATACTTAAAATTATCGTTCCTCATGCAGACCATATAATCCTGACTATGGCAAATAACCCCAGGGCAACCCCAACTGATGTTCTTGCTCGGGAAACATTAAAGTATATTAGTAGGGAAAAAATAGTTGAAACCGTTTCAGTAGATTCCGCTATTCATAAAGCTCTTAATATGGCTAAAAAAAATGATATAGTTTGTGTTACTGGTTCTCTATACACTGTTGGAGAAGCAAAAGCATATTTTCTGGAAAAGATAAAAAGTAAATAAAACTTATTTTTCGGGAATTATTTTAAAAAAGAAGAGGCAGTTATTATGTATAACTTTTCCAAACAGCAAAAAATAATTTGCTTAATTATTATTTCAATACTATTAATAATTATTACTTGGAAATTGTATAACAAGGAAAATAGTACCATTACTATTATTCCTGGTGAAGAAAATGTTAGGGAAAATATAATAGAAGAGGAAGGTGATTTCGAGGAAGATATCTGTATTGTTCATATCGCAGGAGCAGTTAAAGAACCTGGAGTTTATAAACTGTATGAAGGCGAGAGAATAGTAGATGCAGTCAAAACAGCCGGAGGAGAGTCAGAAAAAGCAAATCTTGATGCAATTAATCTTGCTGCACACATTTATGATGGACAAAAGATATTTATACCCTTTTTTTTTGATAACAGCCACAGTAATATTGATGACGAGAAATCACTACACGAAGTGCAAAGATTTCAAGATGTCTCAACAGAAAATACACTAATTAATATTAACTCGGCGGATTCCAGTCAGCTGGCTTCCTTGCCCGGGATAGGACCTGCTTTAGCTCAAAGAATTTTAGATTATCGAAAAAACAATGGTTTTT
>JAQVMU010000023.1 GCA_028703475.1 Atribacterota bacterium
GGAGACCTGTCGATATTACAAGACAGTTTTGGCCATGCCCAGTTCAGCGCCAGTGGTTCAACAGTGGGAAAATTACTAATCAATCATCTTAACGGCCAGGACAGAAAAGATAAAGATGGAAGATCTGAAAGTCGTTTGATAGTACCCGGTATTGCCAGGTCAGAGAATCCCGGAACCAGACAAAGGAGAGAACTTGCTTATGTCTCAGAGGTTGACCGGCAGGAGGCATATCAGGTAGGAGCTTATTCGGCAAAATTAGCTTTAGAAGGAGAAGATGGGTATATGGCGACAATAATTAGAAATCCAGGGAAAGATTATAGTGTAAAATATGATAAAGTAGCTCTGGATATTGTTGCTAATTCTGAAAGAGAATTCCCAAAAGAGTGGATAGCTCCTACTAATGATGATGTTACCGATGACTATATCAGGTGGGCTATGCCATTAATAGGTGGACCATTACCCGAATTCAGTAAATTTAAAGAAATTTATGTTTCAAAGAAATGTGATAAATATATACCAGCGGGATATGCAGGTAAGTAATCAGTAACCAGTAATAAGTTACAAGTGATAACAAATACACTATAAGTACATATTTAGAGCATTAGCTAAACTTGAAATACCAATAATTATTACAAACAAAGTGAAATATTAGAGTAATTTAGATATTTTATTAGAAACTTTAAATTTGTACAAAAATAGATCAATAGATCAATATATTATTTATAAAATTAATTAAAAACTCGATATTCACTTATTACTTGTTACTCATCACTTATTACTGTATTTAGAAAAAGGAAGGAGAAAAAAATGTCATTACCGAGATTAACACAAGGGCAGTTAAAAGAAGATCCGGAACAACAGTTGAAAGGTTTTCAGAAAACAAAAGATTTCTTAATTGCTATTGATACCGACGGATGTATCACAGATAACATGAACGGTAAGCAAATGTTAATTTTTCATCCCCATTATATGGAGTTTTATAATCTTTGGGGGATAGAATCTTATTTTAGAGAAGTTGCAGAATATTATAATCTATTTTCAATTGATCGTGGCTGCAATCGTTTTGTTGCTATTCAGCTTACACTAAAAGCTTTACAAAAAAGAGAAGATGTACAGAAAATACTAAAACAAAAAAACATTGATCTTCCTGATAAAACCCAGCTTGATAACTATATTGAATTTGCCGAAAATAAAAAACTTGGATTGGGAAATCCCAGTCTGGAAACTTTTCTTAATAAGAATCCTAATGATTTTGCTATATACAAACTATTGGGATGGAGTGAGGCTGTTAACCGTACTTTTCCTTATATTTCAGCCAAGATACCTCCATTCGATGGTGTAAAAGAAGCACTATCCCTTATGGCAAAATATGCAGATGTTTTGGTGGTCTCTAAGACGCCGTATGAAGACCTGGCAAATTACTGGGAAGCCCAAGGCATAGATCAATATGTACAGCTAATAGCGGGACAGGAAATGGGTTCCAAAGGGCATCATATAGAGATTGCCAAAAAAGCCGGTAACTACCAGGATGACCAGGTATTAATGCTGGGTGATGGAAGGGGAGATTTAAAGGCAGTAAAGGAAAATAACGGGTTGTTTTATCCTGTCGCTCCCGGGTATGAACAGGAGTCATGGAATAATTTTCCCTATGTGATGGAACGTTTTATCCAGCAAAAGTATAAAGGTGAATATGAAGATAAACTATTAGAAAAGTTTGACAAGGTACTATTAAACAATCCTCCCTGGGAAGAAAGCGACTATAATCACATTTCATCATATCAGGAAAAACAGGAAATCAGGAAAAGCCTGTATCAGAGATTTAATCCCAAGGGTAGATTACTGATACTGTAATTTTTGGGAAAAATTAATAATTAAAAGGAATAGGATAATATGTATGATTTTTTTGTGATTGGACATATCTCGCTGGATGAAAATATTGACTTGCAAAAGACAGAAAATAGTGTCGGAGGAGCAATTTTGTATTCCTCATCCGTCTATTCATCTTTGGGCTATAAAGTTGCTGTGCTGACCAAGTTGCATCCGTTAGATAAGAATAAAATCTTTCAGTTAAATATACCGGAAGAAAATATTTATTTTTTACCGTCCAATAAGACAACATCAATTAAAAATGTATATTTTGACGAAACTCATGAAAAAAGAATCAGTACTGCTCTGTCTATGGCAGATCCTTTTATTATTGAAGATATTCCTAAAGAAATAAATTCCCGGGTAATTCACTTTGCCAGTCTTATATATGGAGAATACCAGGATGACTTGATAAAACTGCTTTCAGGGAATGCAAAAATTGCTGTTGATGTTCAGGGATTTTTACGGAATGCAGGAGATGATGGCAGGTTATTTTATAAAAATTGGGGAGGGAAAAAATCTTATCTTCCCTATATAGATTATCTTAAAACAGATGCCGCTGAAGCAGAGTTTTTAACTGGAGAGAGCCATCTCCGTAAGGCAGCTGTGATACTAAACCGGTGGGGTGCCAAGGAAATTATGATTACCCATCATAAAAAAGTTCTTGTTTATGATGGCTCGGAATTCTACAGTTATCCTTTAAAACCGGCAAATCTTTCTGGACGGACCGGTCGTGGTGATACCTGTTTTTCTTCTTATCTTTCTCAAAGACTTAATAAAGATATTGACCAGTCCCTGCTGTTTGCAGTAGCATTAACATCCATTAAACTGGCAAATCCTGGACCTTTTAAGGGAGGAAAAAAAGAAGTTGAAAATTTCATTAAAGAGAAATATTCTTAATAAAACCATGTTTCTTTAATTTTTATTTTTAGGTTATAAGAATTTCAGGATAATAGTTATAAACAAGGGATTGTAATTAAAGAATCAATTATTAATAATCCACATTTTTATTTCAATAAAATCATATAGCTTCATCTTTAAATCCAGAAATAATTTGTTTTTTGCCAAAGTGCACTCACAGCCATTTATTTGTCAAAACATTTCTTAATACTATAATAATAAGCAATTGGTAAGTTATAATTATAGTTATAATATAAAGTATTAATTTGTTATTACAATACAAAATATAATACTTTATAATTATATTTTATAATATTTAAGTTCTTATTGACTGTAATATGCAGTTACCTTTAAAGTCATTCGGATAAAGGCATTCAAGAAAGATGAAAAGAATAGTTAATTTTGGTAAACTGTATTCCAGGAAAAGGTGTTCATAAAAGTTCTGTTATCTGGAGGTAATTATGTCCTTTAACAGCCTGAATATTAATGCATAAAAGTAAAGCCATTGTTATTTTATGCGGATAATTTTTTTAACAATAATTTTTTGAAAAAATTATAAAATTTTAATATTTTATTCAAAGGCTTTTTATTTTTAGCTGCTAAAATAGACTAAGAAAATAATGGTCATTTATTTACGATTATAATTGTACTTTGGCTTTAGGAGGGAGATTAATATGCAGAAAAGATATTTTATTTTGGGATGTTCTTTTGTGTTTGTGATGTTGATTGGACAAATTCATGCTATAGCTCAGGATAATGTTGTATTGGGAATTTCCCAGATGGTAACATTGGCTGTCTCTAATAATGCCCAATTCAAGAAGGCTGGTTATCAGCTTGAAAACACTAAATTAGAGGCAAAGAGAATGGAGGCAGAGAATTGGCTGAATGAGTCAACTATTTCTGACTTACAGAAAAGGGCAACATTATTAAATCAGCAAAATCAATTTCAGTTAGAGAAAGATCAATTATTGGTTAAAGTGGTAGATGATTACTTTCGAATTAAGATGGCAGAAAAAGACATCGAGAGCAAGCAGAAAAACACTGAATTGGAAGAAATAGTCTTAGCAGGAGTTAAAGAACAGGTTGCTGCCGGCTATAGTGTTGATTTGGATTTACTGCAGCAGGGAAACAAGTATTATAATGCACTTTTTTCTTACCAGAGGAGTGAACTTGACTATCAACAGCTTCAAATGGAAGTAAAGGACAGGTTAGGACTTAATCATGATAGAGATATAACCCTTTCCGAAATGAGTATTTCTGACTTTCCGGAAATATCCCTGAGGGATTCATTGGATAAAGCTTTAGAGAACAGTCTTATTTTACAGAGCCATGATATTAGAATAAAGATAGCAGAAAGAGAATTAAAAGCTGCTAAAGCTAATGATTTACCAGATATAGAAATTCTAAGATTAGAAAACAATCTTGGGATTGCAAAATTAGACAAATCAATGTCTGAGGAAGAATTGGCTTATCAGGTTGAAACACAATGGTTAAACTACAACCAGGCTAAAAATGATATTCTTATAAGCAGAAGAAATCTCAGACAGATGGAGGAAAACAGAGATTTAATTTTTAGACAGGTTCAAGCAGGGCTAAGAAACAGAGAGGATAGTCTTTCTGCAGATATCGGGGTAGTAGATGCCCAATCACGACTTATTTCTTCAGTCAGGCAGGTTTACCAGGCCTATTTGGAGTTAGAAAAGATGATGGGAACTTTAAATGAAGGAGTTTTAAAATGATTAATATTAATGGGAATTTAAAACCAAACCTTTTATTATTGTTTGTAACTCTTGTACTATGTTTGTCTGTTTTATGTGTTCCTGCTGCTGCAATTGGTGAAAAAGAAATGTCTTTACAGGAGGCCATTCAGTGGGGTTTAGAAAATAATTATGATTTAAACATGATTCGCAATAGCATTATTGAGCTGGAGAGAAGCCTGGAAATTATAAATGCCGGAAAATCCTTCCAAATTGATTTAAATGTTACTCCTATATTGCACTTTGGGAAAGATGGAAGCTCTAATCAAAATAATGAATACCTGGTAGAATTTAATAAATCCTCTCTTACACCGACAACAGAGACCAGCTTGACTGCTACCAAGCAGTTTCCGGCAAATTTAAGTTTGTCTACTGAATTAAGCTGGGAGATGGATAGTTTATATAAGGAAGATTATTCTGATTTGACAGAAAAAATTAACGCAAGTTTAAGAATAAATAAAAAAATTTACCCGGACAGCTGGTCTGAAAATGAAAAGCAAATATATTCTATTGAAAATAGTTTGAAGAATAAATTAGAAGAATTAAAATGGAAACAGACTGAAAAACAGATTGAGGTTATTAGAGACTATTTGAATATTGTTCGTTTACAAGAACAAGTTGATATTGCAGAAGAGCGCAGGTACCTGGCTGAAGAAGAGTTAGAGAGGGTAAAAAAACAAATAGAACTGGGAGAAGGAGGATACCAGCAGGAAGCAGAAGCACAGATAGCATTAGAAGAGGCTAAGGGAAACCTGTTAAATATAGAGCAGAATCTTATTAGAAATAAAAAAAGTCTGTACCTTATATTAAATTTACCTGAAAATTATAATATAGTATTCGGAAAAGACATTGATTTTATTGCAGAGCTATATTTAAAAATGAAAAATATGAAATTTGAAGATGAAAATAAAGAAATCTTATTCCAGAAAGCTTTAGAGGAAAATTATCAGATTAAAAACAGTTATCTGGAAAAAGAAGAACTTGTCAAGGAATTAGAGTGGACAGAAGAAGAAGGAAAACCGAAATTAAGTCTTTCCGGTGGATATCAGTTTCCCGCTGATTGGTTTGTGATGGTAGATTTTTCGGTTAACTTAGCTGATGGTGGTATTCAGCAAATAAAAGAAGAACAGAAAGAGAATAATATCAAACAAAAAGAGGCAAGTATTTCTTACCTGACAGAACAGCTGAAAATAGAGGCTGAACATTTGTTAGACCAGGATGAATATAACCTTTTATATTTGAATACTCAACTTATGGCATTGGAAAAAGAGCAAAATAAGATGGAGATTTTAGAAAAACAATACCAGCAAGGCATAATTAACAAAACACAGTTGATAAATGCCAGATTAGTAATAGAGGAAAAAGAAATAAAAGTTGAACAGGCAAAAGATGAATGGCTTATCGGTCATTTACAATTAGCCCATTTTATTGGTTTTTTACAGGAAAAGATTTGAGGTAACATAGAATGAAGAAATTGTTTATCTGGGTATTGATTATTTTAATATTAGGAGCAGGAGGTTACTTTGGTTTTAATTTTATAAAACAAAAAACTAATTCTTCTGTAGATTCAGCTATTTCAGCTGAAAGTATTGATTTGGATGCAGCAGTTGAAGTTACAGAAGGAACAATTAAGAAGGTTGTATCAACCAGTGGATATATAAAACCGGAAAATGAATCATATCTTAGTTTTGCTACAACAGGAACTGCCGGTGGATCTGTGGAAAAGGTTTTTGTAGAAGCAGGGGATATTGTTGAGCAGGGACAGCAGCTGGTAAAATTGGAAGACAAGCAGGAACATTTAAATTATCTGAGAGCTAAAAATGAATATGAACTAGCTAAAATCGGGGGTTCTTCCAGTCAAATAGAAGAAAAAAAGCTGGCCATGGAAGTAGCTTTAGATAAATATGAATCAAAGACTCTAAAATCTCCTTTTGGTGGAAAAGTTGTTGATGTTTTTTTGGAAGAGGGAGATTATGTGGAAGGTTATGATAATGTTATATATTTAATTGACGAATCTTCGTATGAGGTTGAGGTATCAATAAGTGAAATAGATTGCCTCAAAGTAGAAGTAGGCCAAAGGGTAGAGATTGAGTTAGATATATTGAAGGGACAGACATTTCCGGGGAAAGTAGTACAAGTTGCTGAATACTCTGAAAATAATAGTGGTGTAGTTACCGTTCCGGTCACTATTTTAATGGAAGAGGTTTCTCCTGTTTTTAAGCCTGGTTTCTCAGCCACAGCAGATATTATCATTGATGTTGCGGAAGATGTAATACTGGTACCGGTAACAGCTGTTTCAACAGGAGAAAAGGGAAGCATGGTTATTAAAGTGGAAGAAAATCAAGGTGTGCCAACACGGGTAGAGACTGGAATTAATGACGGGTTTTACCAGGAAATCGTAGATGGTCTAAAACCAGGTGATAAAATTATTGTTAATAATTATCAAATGGGAATTACTCCGTCAGGCCAGAGAGGTGCTTTTGGAGGTATGAATATGCCCCGGATTAGACCATAAGGAGTTGAACAGATATGGGTATTGTAATGAAGATAGAGAATATTGCCAAAATTTATCATTTGGGGAAAGTTAAAGTTGAGGCGTTGCGGGGAATCTCTTTTCACGTGAAAGAAGGGGAGTTTGTTTCTATCATGGGACCATCCGGTTCAGGTAAATCAACTCTAATGCATATTATAGGATGTCTTGATTATCCAACTTCCGGAAAATATTTCTTGTCAGGTCAGGATGTATCTAAACTTAATGATGATCAGTTGGCCTTGTTCCGTAGTAAGAAAATTGGTTTTGTATTTCAGCAATTTAACCTGTTATCCAGGACTACTAATTTAAGAAATGTGGAATTACCGTTAGTCTATTCCGGAATACCTGCAAGGGAAAGAAAAAAGTTGGCCATTAAAAGTTTACAGGATGTTGGTTTAGCTGACAGAGTAGCTCATCTTCCAAATGAAATTTCCGGCGGACAAAAACAACGGGTAGCAATTGCCAGGGCTTTAATCAATAATCCATCTATTATCCTGGCTGATGAGCCTACCGGCAATCTGGATTCCAAAACCGGTTTAGATATTTTGGATATTTTTCAAAAACTCCATACAGAAGGCAATACTATCATTCTGGTTACTCATGAACCTGATATTGCCCGATATGCCCAGCGCATTATCCACTTAAAGGATGGTTTGATAGACCGGGAGGAAGTAGTGGTATGATATTACAAAGCCTGAAGATTGCACTGGAGAGTTTGTTATCTAATAAGATGCGTAGTTTTTTATCAATGCTTGGAATTGTTATAGGAGTAGGAGCAGTTATCGCAATAGTATCAGTCGGAACAGGTTCTACCCGGCAGGTTACTTCAAGCATCTCAAATTTGGGATCCAATATGATTAATATTTTTCCAAGAATGAGTAGAGGGATGTTCGGCCAAATTGGCGGCACCAGTTCGCAGGATAAATTCAGTTTAGAATTGGGTGTTTATATGGAAAAATTTTGCCCATCTGTTAGCCAAATTATTCCCACAAAATCAATCAGCGGATTATTTATCTATGATGATGTGAACACCAATGCTACCTTATTAGGGACAAAAGAGGGCTACCTGGAAGTTAATAATTACGAAGTAGAAGAAGGTCGTTTTGTTAATAAATTTGACGATGAGCAAGGAAATCAGGTTATTGTCTTAGGTTCAGATTTAGCAGCTGACTTGTTTGAAGATAGTAGTCCAATAGGTAAGCAATTAAAAATAAATTATCAGGGAAAAATATTTGTATTTGAAGTAGTTGGAGTTATGAAAGAGAAAGGTGGATCCCTGGCCGGTAATTTAGATAGCCAGGCATATATTCCCTTATCTGTAGCAATGGATAGAATTACCAGTAGCAGTAATGTATCTTCGTACATTGCACAGGCTGTTTCTTCTGATAAAGCACCAGCTGCAGTTAGTGAGCTTGAAAATTTCCTAATTAAAACACTTGATGATGAAAATAAAGAGAAATTTCGAATTATGAGTCAGGATGAAATTTTAGATACTGTCAGTAGTGTAACAAATACCATGAGTCTTATGTTAGGCGGTATTGCTGCCATATCGCTATTGGTGGGAGGTATTGGTATTATGAATATCATGTTAGTATCGGTTACTGAGCGCACCAGAGAAATTGGAATTCGGAAGGCATTAGGGGCTAGAAATAAAAATATACTATTTCAGTTTTTGATGGAATCCCTGAGTTTAAGCAGTGTAGGGGGTATAATTGGTATCGGGTTTGGCTGGATTGCTGCCTACTTTTTGTCTAAATATGGCAATTGGCCAATGGTAATTTCAAATATTTCGGTTATATTAGCCTTTGGCTTTGCACTTTTTATTGGCATTTTCTTCGGATTGTATCCAGCTATGAAGGCAGCCCGTATGAATCCGGTAGATGCCCTAAGGTATGAGTAAAGATATTATTAAGATTCTTAACTTAATGCAGTATTATCGCTGACCCTGGGGCAGGGTCCGATAGCATCGGTATTATGTAATAGAACTATTCCCACGTTTTTACCTGCGGGAGATATAGCCCGGCACGGAAGTGCCGTCTTGCCCCTGTGTTCAAATAAGTATTATATTAATGTGTAACAGAATTTTATGCTATATATGTTATAATAAAGTAATATTTTTAGGAGGATAATGGATATGATTAAAAGAGTATTCTATTTTTTAGTATTATTAATAATACCTTTATTGATGTCTGGATGTGCCTGAGGTTAATAAGATAGATTTTGCCTGGATGGCAAAATAAAAGCTATTATAAGTAAAAAAAACTCATTTTTCTTTCTTGAAAGCGAGAATAATAAATATTATTTTCCTTAAAACCATGATAATTAAAAAATGTTATTAACTAATATCTTTACAAAAGAATTACCAGTGATATAATTTAATTAGCTAAAATTTAAAAAAGTTACTGGGGGAGCTGTTTGCTGAGAAAAAGCATCTTGCTTTGACCCCTAAACCTGACCTAGGTAATTCTAGCGGAGGGAAGTAACCGTATAAAGAACGGTAATACCTAATGCCATTGCCTATATTCAGGTAATGGCATTTTTTTTGGAGGTGAAAAAATGGCTAAAATAACACTAGGATTACAGGTGTTGCCTTATGTTTCAGAGGAGAAACTCTACCCGGTTGTTGACCAGGTGATTGCCTATATAGATTCCTGTGGAGTTAAGTATGAAGTAGGCCCAATGGAAACTACAATGGAGGGTGAGCTGGATACCTTACTCGAGATTGTCAAAAAAGCTCAGGAGATTTGCCTTGAACAGGGGGCTTCTCGAGTGATTTCAATGATAAAGATTGACTACAAGAAAACAGGGGTCACTATCGATGAGAAGGTTAGGAAATATAAGAGATAAGGCCATACCTATATTATTTATTTTTGTCATACTATTAGTGTGGCAATCAATAGTAGATCAAGGAATTATTGCACGTTATATCCTGCCCTCTCCAACAGATGTTGTAAAAATCTGTATAACTATATTACCAGAAATTTCAAACCATATAATTGTAACTTTGCAAGAGGCGTTAATAGGATTATTGGTTGCTATTGCCCTATCGTTGTTATTATCAATATTGATGGATAATTTTTTATTGATAAGAAAGGCATTACAACCATTACTGGTTGTTTCACAAACTATTCCTGTTATGATATTAGCCCCTCTGTTTGCTATGTGGTTTGGATTTGGAATTTTACCCAAAATTATTGTGGTAATTTTAGTCTGCTTTTTTCCTATTGTAATTAGCCTTTTAGAGGGTCTGAATTCCATAGACCAGGATTTATTAAATCTGATGAAGTCCATGAAGGCTAATCGCTGGCAAATATTTTACCTGGCGAAATTTCCTGCATCTCTGGGAAGTTTTTTCTCCGGACTTAAAATTGCCGCTACCTATAGTATTATTGGTGCGGTTATCGGAGAATGGATGGGGGGAAAGGCCGGACTTGGGGTATATATGACAAGAGTCAGACAATCATTCGCATTAGATAAAGTCTTTGCGACTGTCTTGATAATAATTTTTTTAAGTATAATGTTATTTAAAACTATAGAATTGATTCAATATTTAGCTATGCCCTGGAAGAGGATAAAGGGTTAGATTTATAAAAATAAGGGAGTGATTCTTTTGTTAAATGTAAATAAGAGTAAAAAAATTTCTGTTATGCTTGTTCCAATTATTGTCTTACTGTTAATTTCAACAACCATATCTTATGCCTACCAGGAAAAAGACCTGAGAGAGATAACTGTATTGTTAGACTGGGTCCCCAATACCAATCATACAGGGATGTTTGTAGCCATTGAAGAAGGATTTTATCAGGAAGAAAGTTTGGATGTCAGTATTATTCAACCATCAGAGGGAGGTCCCGCTGGTTTAATTGCAGCCGGTCAGGGAGAATTTGGGATAAGTTATCAGGAACAGGTCACTTTTGCCAGAACCTCAAAAGAACCTTTACCGGTAGTAGCAATTGCTGCTGTTATTCAGCATAATACATCTGGTTTTGCATCTCCTGTAGAGAAAGAAATTAATAGACCAAGGGATTTTGAAGGCAAAAAATATGGTGGATGGGGTTCTCCTGTTGAGGAGGCAATGATTAAAGCGCTTATGGAAAACGATGATGCTGATTTTAGTAAAACAGAAATTATAACTATTGGAGCAATTGATTTTTTTAGTGCTGTTCAGGAATATGTAGATTATACCTGGATTTATTATGGTTGGGACGGAGTAGCAGCTGAATTAAAGAATTTTCCCATTAATTTTATCTTTCTGCAGGATTATGCAGCTGAATTGGATTTTTATACACCTGTAATTATCACCCATGAAAAACTATTAGAGGAAGATCCTGAGCTGATAAAAAAATTTTTAAAAGCTACCGAAGAAGGGTATTTATTTAGTATAAAAAATCCTGAAATTGCAGCACAGCATCTATTAAAACATGCACCGGAAATCAATAATGAGATTGCTGTTGCCAGTCAAAAATATTTGGCAGATGAATATATATCAGATGCACCTTACTGGGGTTTAATGGAAAAAAAGCGATGGGAAAATTATGCCCGATGGATGTATGAACGAGGATTAATTGATAAAATGCTTGATGTAGAATTATCCTTTACAAATCAGTTTTTACCTGGAGAGGAGAATTAGAATAAAATTAGAAGTTGAACATTTTAAGCAAAAATTCGAAGGAATGCCAATTGTTGATGATATATCTTTTTTTCTTAAAAAAGGTGAGTTTGTGACCTTAATTGGTCCCAGTGGGTGTGGGAAAAGTACTATTTTTAATATGATAGGTGGCATTATACCCATTGATGCCGGAAAGGTACTTATTGATGGTAAAAATATTACAGGAGAAGCGGGGCATGTTAGTTATATGTATCAAAAAGATCTTTTACTACCCTGGAAGAATATTATTGATAATATTTCCTTGCCGTTGCTAATTAAAGGAAAGAGTATTAAAGAATCCCGAAAAAGAGTCATTCATTATTTTAAACTTTTTGGCTTAGAAGGGTTTGAATATAAGTATCCTTTTCAATTATCAGGAGGAATGCGCCAAAGGGCTGCTTTATTGCGTACTTATATGTTTTCTAAAGATATTTTACTCTTAGATGAACCTTTTGGAGGACTTGACGCGATTACCCGCGCAAAAATGCAGGAATGGTTATTACAGGTAATAATAAAAATAAGGACATCTGTATTATTTATTACACATGATATTGATGAAGGTATCTACCTTTCCGATAGAATTTATGTTTTGAGTGAACGCCCGGCAAAAATAAATAAAGAAATAATAGTTTCTTTGCCAAAGCCGAGAAAGAGGGATATAGTAACTTCATCCCGATTTAATCAGACCAAAAAGACTATCTTACAATATTTATCTTGATAAGGAGGAGAAAATTGTCACTATTCGATAAAGAAGCAATACATTATGATGATTGGTATCAGACAAAAATGGGAAAATTTGTTGATGATACAGAAACTGAATGTGCATTTAGTTTATTTGATACTAAATCAGGAATGCATATTTTGGATGTTGGCTGTGGAACAGGCAACTTCAGCATAAAGATGGCGCGCAAGGGGGCAATTGTAACCGGTATCGATATATCTGAAAAAATGCTGTCTATTGCCCAACAGAAGGCAAGTAATGAAAACCTTGATATTAAATTTTTAAAGATGGATAGCAATCAATTAGAGTTTCAAGATGAATACTTTGATGGTGTTGTATCGATGGCTGCCATTGAATTCATTCCGGAAGCAAAAAAGATGATAGATGAGATGTTTCGAGTGTGTAAGAAAGGCGGATATATCTTATTGGGTACAATTAACCGGGAAAGTGAATGGGGTAAACTTTATCAAGACCCGGAATTTCAAAAAAGCACACCTGTATTTAAGTCTGCTATTTTAAGATCTCCCAATGAACTGGGTAGATATAAGAAAGATGCCATTATACAGGTAAAGGAATGTCTTTTTATATCCCCGGATACTGCTGAAGCAGAGATAAGCAAAGAAAAAGAAGAAAAACTTGCCGGTACAAAACAAGGAGGTTTTTTCTGTATATTATGGGTAAAAAGATAAGGACTTTTAATCTTAAAAAAGCTTAGGTTAATGTTAAGCTTTATTTTCTAGCTGATTATGATAGAATATTATTAAAAAAAGAAAAGAGGGAATAACAATGAGAATTACTGGTAATGCAGTTGTTGGAATTATTCTTTTGATATTTGGAACAGTGTTATTGCTCGCTAATATATTAGGTATAAAAATCAATTTTTTCCGCCTTTTTCCGGGGGTTATCCTGGTAATTTTAGGAATTGTTGTTTTGTTTGGTCAATTCAGTAGTCGAGATGAGGTTGTTTTTGATCAAAAAAAGATTGATATCAATGAATCTTTTCAGGAAAAAAGCATTATATTTGCCGAAGGAATCATTGATCTTAACGACTTAACAGATTTAGAGATGACAAGAAAAATAAAGATTAATGTAATTTTCGGGTCAGGAAAACTGGTTCTTAATCCAAAAATACCTGCAGTAATACATTCTACATCAGTATTTGCACATTCAGAATTACCAGGAAATTCAGTTAGTTTTATTGGTTCAGCCGAATATAGAACTGGAGGTATTGAAGCAGGCCAGCCATTTTTGGATATAGAGACAAATGCTATATTTGGACAATTAAAGATTATCAATTAGGAAATAAAGAGGAAAATGAATATTAATTCCGTGCAGGCAATAGATGAGACAATTAGTTATGTGCGAGATTATTTTCAGTGTGAAAGTACCGGTCATGACTGGTGGCATACGTATAGAGTATGGAAATTAGCTAAGAAAATTGCTCTGATAGAAAATGCGGACCTGTTTGTTGTAGAAATATCGGCACTGCTCCATGATGTAGGTGATTATAAATTTTTTGAAGGAGATGAAAAAAAGGGGCGGGAAAAAATACAGAATTTTCTGAAAACGCTAAATCTTTCCAGAACTATAGTAGAAAAAATTATTTTTATTTGCTCCAATATTTCCTACATGAAAACTCTTTCAAAGAATAATAATACTGATATTAAGGAAAAAACTATAGAATTTATGGTAGTAAGTGATGCTGATAAATTAGATGCTATGGGCGCTATTGGCATTGCGCGGACTTTTACCTATGGTGGATATTATCACCGCCCTATCTATGATCCTGATATCCCTCTCAATCCCGATATTTCTCAGGAAGAGTATATAATAACACAGGCGCCTTCCATAAATCATTTTTATGAGAAGCTGCTTAAACTAAAAGATATGATGTATACTGACTATGGGAAAAAGATAGCTATAGAAAGGCATAATTTTTTAATGGTATACCTGGAAAAATTTTTTTCTGAATGGGAAGGAGAAAAGTAAGGAGATATAATTTTGTCAATAAGTTTCTGTAAAATAACCAAGCGGCTTCAAATACGCTCCTATCGAGATATTGATAATAATGATGTTTTTCAATTATTTACAAATCCCCAGGTAAATTCTTTTTTAGGGGCTTCCCAATTTTTTTCTAACCACATGTTTATTAAACAATTCTTAAAGCAGGTATCCACAAATAATCGGGAATCAGATGCATGGTTATTATTCTCAATATTTTATAAATTAAATCACCAATTAATCGGTAGTTGTGGATTAAAGATTGACCGAAAAAACAAGGAAGCAGAAATCTTCTATTTGTTTTTACCCGCATATTGGAATAAAGGCTTAGCCACAGAGGCATGTAAGTCAATAATAGATGAAATCATTTCACATATTAATCTAAAAAGAATCAAAGCTCTTATTTTACCTGAAAATTTACATGCTCAGAGAGTCGCAGAAAAGATTGGTTTCAGATTCATAAAAGAGATAACAATAGACCGGTATGAGCAAAAAGTCCAAGTCCAGTTATGGACTTTTTCCCTTATTACAGGCAATTATACTTAGATTCTGTAGAAAAGATTATTTAAAGTTATTTTAAAAAACAGGTTAAAATTTCAGAACTGATAAGGTGTTTTTATAAATTAATTTTTGATGTAATTAGGACTTCAGAATTCCCTGTTCATAAAACCAAAAAAGATATAGAAAAATATATTGACAAAATATTTATTTAAAGGTATAAGTTATTTAAAACATATAGTAGTACAAAGGTCGATATCATAAGTTGATGTATTTGGTTCCTTAAGAAAATATAACTAAAGAAAGAGGTGCCAAGAATGGCCAAAGGTTGTGCTAAAAAAACAACAAAACAAACTGATAAAAAGAAAAAATAGTTAGTTAATAAGCACTTCTAACTGATTATTCACAGTAATCAGTTTAGATAAAATCGCAAAATTAAAACAATATTAAAAACCCTGAACCACCCCTCTGGTTTCAGGGTTTTTAATATTTATGGAAATAATAATGAAAACTCAAAATGATTGGAATTTAAGCTATAAACAGGTAAGCAATATACTATAATTATCAGGTTTTTAAATAGGGTCAATGTTTTTTGAAGATGTTTTTTAGCAATATCGGGCTGGCTAAGATTTTCCCGACAAATAAGATTATTTCATTTGCATTTTTAATGCCATAACTTTTCAAGAATGACTTCCCTCCGACAGTTACAGAGGCAATAAAACTGAGAACCAATAAATCTATCCAGCTATTAGGTAATTGCCAGTGAGTAGCCATTTTAATTATTATAACTAAACCCAGTGAACCGCTTATTATTCCACAAATATCTCCTATAATATCACACATAAAATTTGAAACCCGATTGGCATTTTTAACTAACAACAGGCCTTTTTTAGCACCAAATACCTTTTTTGATGCCTTTGCATGAAAAGGCTCTTCCTCTGCTGCTGCCGCCGCAATCCCTATCATATCTCCTATGACACCAATTAAGATAATAATAATAAGTATAATTAAGGCAGGAAAGAACGATATTGACTCAATCCAGGAATATGATAATAAGGCTGTTACTATTGTCAGCAAAAAAGTTAAAAATGTGATTAATATGCTTTCTCTGAAATTTTTCAAAATATAGCTACCTTAAAAGAGTGTTACAACGATATTTTATCAGTTGTCTCCTTATTAAAGAATGGATGGCAACACACCAGGTCAATGTTGCGGCTTAGGTCCAGTAGGTTTTCCCCCGAAATAACCTGCTGTTACCAGACAGGCGGTTTCCCTTTAATATTCCGGCTATACGGTCACCCGATACAGGACTGGATTGCCACTGAGGCCACACTTAAATCCCTGGCATATCCGGTTTTGCCGACAGCCTAGAAGTTTTCCTTCAAATACGTACTATTTCTTAGCTTCTTTAGCAGCACAGGTTTCAGCTAGCGTAATAGCACCGGGATCCACGGTACTTACCTAGTTTTTATGCTTCCCCCTGAGCCACGCAAAGCAGGCTACACTGTACCCATCTTGCAACAGATACAGGTTCGCTTGATTGCCTTGCCGCAGGCAAAAAAGCCTCCACGGGAAAGGGGTCTACGCCCGCATGCCATTGCGGATCGCCCCTAACCCTTAACTCCCAGCATCAGCTCCCGACTGGGCGTCAGCAGCCAACACCAGGAACTTCATCGATGTGCCCTTGACGGATTTTTAGGCCCGCCTTCAGAAATAGGGTATTAACTAGGATACTGCGCCATCCATTTCAATTAAAATTTTAACATATAGTTTAAAACAACTGAACGAAACTCGATAAAAAATCAAATCTAAAACAGTATTTACCTTAACTATCTAACATTATACTGATTAATCTTAAAAATACAAATGTCATATATTTTATGCTTACTAAAAATGATAAAATGAGTTATACTTGATTACCAATTATATAAAAGAGATTAAAAAATATCCCGATACTAAAAGGGAGGTATATTGTTTAGTGTATAAAAAATTATTTATTATTTTAATTATCCTTAGTTTAGGAATTGGAGGATATTTTTTCTATCAGTGGTCTAATCCCATTGAAGTATCCTATATCCAGGTTCAACAAGCTGATTATTCTGAAAAAATACTGAGCACCGGGACTGTCCTTTTAGAGGGATTAACTGACATCAAAACAGAGGTAGCAGGTAAGATTACTGACGTGCAGGCTATTGAAGGTGATGAGATTAAACAGGGACAGGTGCTTTTACAGTTTGAAAAAAGTGATGTATTTTTGGATTTGAAACAGGCTGAATCCAGTTATGCCCTGGCGAAGTCGCGTTATGATGAAATTGTCAATACAACCTGCCCTACCTCGCAAGAACAATATCGACAGGCTCAGTTGGCTACACAGGAACTTCAGGAAAAAGTAACCAGATATGAGCGATTGTATGCCCAACAGGCAATTGCCCAGGATAGATTGGATGAAGCAAAACATCAATTAGAGTTGCAACAGTCAACTAGTGAAATACAGAAAAAATTCATGGAATCATGCGCTGAGGGTGGAGCAAAAAGGGAAACTGCCCTGGCAGAAATGGAATCAGCCCAAATCAGGATTGATCTTTTGAACAATAGATTGAAGAAGCATACTATAAATTCACCTATTAACGGAATTATTATTGAGCAATATAAATCCCTGGGTGAATATGCCATGGTAGGTGAAACTCTTTTTACTGTAGCGGAGAATGACAGTAAATATATCGAGATTGAGTTAGATGAGAGAAACATACCTCTTATTAAACTTAACCAAAAGGTTTTTGTATCAACTGAATTTTCTCCGGATATGAAAACTGAAGGCATTATCAGTTATATCGCGCCATCTGTTGATGTTGACAAGGGTACTGTAAAATTAAAAGTAAAATTAATCGAAAATGATAATTCTTTCATAAAGAATATGACAGTCCGTTGTGAGATTATTTATGCTGAGTACCCTGATTCGCTGGTGATTCCCCAGAAGTATATAATTAGAGAAGAAGGAGAATTTTTTGTTTTTATTGATGAGGCAGGAAAAGCAGAGAAGAAGAGAATAATTATCGAGAACCCTAATGCTCAGGAAATCAGGGTTATAGAAGGCCTGCAATTAAATGAAATTGTTCTTAATCCTACAGGATTAGATAACGGCATGGAAATTGTATTAATAGATTAAAAAGACAGAAAATGAAAGGAATAGTATGCTTTTCTCTTTACGTGTTGCATACCGATTTTTAATAGAAGGCAAAAATCAATCACTATTTATCGTCATTGGTATTGCGGTTGGTGTCTCAGTTATTATTTTTATCGGGGCAATCATTACCAGCCTGCAATCTAACCTTATTGAGCAGACATTGGGGAATAGTGCCCATATTACCATTAGTGAAAGTAATGATATCTTTCAGGATATTAAACAATTTTCACGCTTTGGATTGATTGAAAACCAGCAGGTAAAAACAGTTGATTTTCAGGATTGGCGTCCTGTATTGAACAGGTTGGAGGATGAGAGTTACTTTACCGCCATTTCTCCCGTATTAGACGGTAATGGTTTTTTGGTAAAAGGTGGCGAAGATACCTCAGTATTATTAAGAGGAGTTGAATTGGAAAGGGCTAATGCAATTTATCAAATCTCAGAACGGATTATTAAAGGCAGTGACTTGCTGGAGGGGAATCAGATAATTATCGGAAAAGAACTGGCAGAGGATTTCAAACTTAATGTGGGAGACATGGTTTTGATAGCACTTCCAAATAATATTCGTGAGAGATTCAATGTTCAGGGAATATTTGACTTTGAGAATCAGTCAATAAATAGCAGTTGGATTTTTATAGATTTAAAAAGAGCTCAAAAATTACTGGATAAAGAAGATTACATTTCCAGAATTGAACTGCAGATAAGTGATGTTTTTGCTGCTGATAGTATTAGCAGTGAACTATTTTCCCAGCTTAACGGATTAGTCGTAGAGAACTGGAAAGTTCAGAATGCCCAATTGCTGAATGCCCTCAGCAGTCAAAGTTTTTCAAATTATATTATTCAGATATTTGTTCTTCTGGCAGTAACTCTTGGTATTTCCAGTGTTTTAGGAATATCTGTAATACAACGTTCCCGTGAGCTGGGTATTTTAAAGGCATTAGGGATTAAGAATAACAGTGCCAGGATGATATTCATCTTTCAGGGAGCAATTTTGGGATTTTTGGGGGCATTATCCGGAACTGCCCTGGGAGTGTTATTAATAACAGCTTTCACAAATTTTGTCAGCATATTTTCTATTGAGATACAATTATCTCAAGTAATAATAATTGTGATAATAACAACATTAGCCTGTATCGTATCGGCAGTTATCCCTGCAAATAGTTCTGCCCGGTTAAACCCCATAGAGGTGATCAGAAATGCCTGACAATAATATATTATTAGAAGCAAAGGAAATTATAAAAGTATATGGAAAGGTTATTCAAACTATTGCTTTAAAGAAACTTGATTTAACCTTGGAAAAAAATGAGTTTATTACCTTGATCGGGCCATCAGGTTGTGGCAAGACAACCCTGGCAAATATTCTGGGAGCCCTTGACCAGCCGACCGCAGGAGAAGTGTTTTTTCAGGGGCAGTCATTGGGAAAGATGAATCAAAACCGATTGGCTGAATTTAGAAACCAGCATATTGGTTTCATTTTTCAGTTCCATTTTTTACTAAAAGAATTTACTGCTCTGGAGAATGTTTTAATGCCAACCTGGATCAAACAACAGGTAGCTCCGGTTAAGAAAATAAAAAGGGCAAAGGAATTACTGGAATTAGTTGGACTAAAGGAGAGAATGAATAATAAGGGGAACAATTTATCGGGTGGTCAGCAGCAGCGCGTAGCTATTGCTCGTTCTCTGATTAATGAGCCTTCTCTTATTCTGGCGGATGAGCCCACTGGCAACCTGGACTCTTCCAATACTGACCAGGTCTTTGGCTTATTAAGAGATATCAATAAGGATATGGGAACTACTTTTTTAATTATTACCCATGAAAGACATATTGCAGCTAAATCCAATAGAGTTGTGGAAATGTTAGATGGTGAGATAATAAAAGATTTTTACAATCATAGGGAAGATGAAGATAAGGAGTGGTTATCAATTGCTCCAGAATATTGTAAGTTGTGCCAACAGGGGACATCTCAGACGACTAACCTGAGATAATCTTGTATGTTGGGAGTTTGAATAAAGAAAAAAA
>JAQVMU010000024.1:0-4010 GCA_028703475.1 Atribacterota bacterium
GTTACCGAGCAGTTTACCGGAAATGAAGGACGTCGGGTATCTTTGCAGGAATCATTGGATGGATGTGAACGAATTTTGAATGATGAATTTCGTGATTATTCGGAAAATTCTCTCTATATGCTTGGTGCTATTGATGAGGCAAAGAAATGATGGATTTAAGAATACTATTGCCGGAAAAAACCTATTGGCAGGGTAAGGTAAAAAAGATAGTAGGAGAGGCCATTAATGGATTTTTCTGCTTGCTTCCACGTCACGTTGATTTCGTAACAATTATGACCCCTGGCATTTTTTTTGCCTTAACAGAAAAAGAAAGAGATATCTATTTAGCTATCAACGAGGGTATTCTGATTAAAGCAGGTGAGGATGTTACCCTTTCTGTTAGAGGTGCCGTTAAGGGAGACAACCTGGGGGATTTAAAAAGAGAGGTTGAAGAAAATTTTATTAAGATTAATAAACAGGAAGAGGGTGCCCGCAGTGCGCTGCAAAAACTGGAAGCTGATTTTGTCAGGAGGTTTTTGGATTTAGAGGCACATGGATAAAAATAATAACTATTCTGAGGAAAAAAGAGAAAAAGAATTTTTACACGAGATCGAAAAGAAGGAAAAGAGAAGGATTAAGGCTCAAGCCAGGAAAAATCGCAGTATCTGGATGGGATTTGGTTTATTTGGTGTTATTGGCTGGTCAGTAATGATTCCGACAATAATAGGAATTGGCATTGGTTTGTGGGCTGACGGAAGATGGCCTGGACAGATATCATGGACCTTGACCTTTCTAGTTATTGGCATTGTACTGGGCTGCTGGAATGCTTGGTATTGGGTGCAAAAAGAACGCAGGGTAATTGAAAAAGAAAGAGATGAAGAGGGGTAATCCAAGATTCAAGTATTTAAATTTATTATTTTAGGTTTTCTATCAGGTTTATTTTATTTTGGCGGGTTATGGTTTACTCTGCAATATATGGTACACTCACGTTATCCGGCAGTGATTACTTTACTTAGCTATATCTTGCGAGTTGTAGTTTCTTTTTTTATTTTGCTTTACATTGCCCGCTTTGGAGATTGGGCTTATATTTTATACTGGTTAGCAGGTTTTATTTTAGCCCGGATTATATTATCACGCTTGCTGGGTGATAATTATCCAGAGAAAAATAAGAAGGAGCAATAGTTATGGAAATAACACCTGATGCCATTATCTATTTTCAATGGAATGGCATTCATTTAAATGCCACTATCGTTTTTACCTGGGTAGTAATGGCAGTATTGATAATAATTAGCTGGTTGGCAACGAAAGATTTAAAAGTAGGTCATAATATCAGTCGCTGGCAGATTGCCCTGGAAGTAATAATTACCTATATCCGTCAACAGGTAAAAGAAATTACCCAGCAAAATCCGGATCAATTTATACCTTTTTTGGGCAGTCTCTTTTTATTTATTTCCATTTCTAACCTGCTGGCTGTTGTACCTGGATATCAACCACCTACCAGTTCACTATCAACAACATCTGCCCTGGCGGTTTGTGTATTTTTTGCTATTCCTATCTTCGGAATTGGCAAAGTAGGTGTCAAAAATTATTTAAAGCAATATCTGGAACCATCTGTTCTAATGCTGCCTTTTAATATTATCGGCGAATTTTCTCGAACCCTGGCTCTGGCGGTACGTTTGTTTGGTAATATTATGAGCGGTACCTTAATTGCCGGGATTTTACTGATTATTGCACCAATATTTTTACCGATTATAATGCAGGTATTGGGACTATTAATTGGCCAGATACAGGCTTATATATTTACAGTTCTGGCAACAGTTTACATTGCTTCTGCCACACAGGCAGAGAGTGAAGTATACCAAAAAAACAATAATGAAGGAAGTGAGAAAAATGAGTAGTATTGATATTGTAAGTGCAGTTTCCATTTTTACAGCCGGCATTACCATAGCTATCGGTTCTATTGGTCCGGCTATCGGACAGGGAATGGCTGTAGCAAGGGCACTGGGAGCTATTGCCCAGCAGCCTGATGAAGCGAACACTATAACCAGAACACTATTTGTTGGTCTGGCTATGGTTGAGTCCACTGCTATCTATTGCCTGGTTATATCCGTTATTCTTATTTTTGCCAATCCTTTCTGGAATTATATTTTAGGTCAATAAGGGGAATTATATGATAATTGATACCTTTACGGTAATAGCACAGATTATCAATTTTTTGATTCTGGTCTTATTGCTGAAAAAATTTCTTTTTAATAAAATTATGGGCATTATTGATGAAAGAGAAGAGCAGATTAAAGAGCAGATAGAAAGTACCGAAAAACAGCAGAAAGATGCAGAAGAGGAAATTAAAAAACAGCGAAAAATCAGGGAAAAGATGGAAGAGAATTGGGACAATGACCTTGCCCAAATGAAAAAAGAGCTCCAGGCTAAACGGGAAAAAATGATGGAAGAGTCCAGGCAAGCAGTAAATGAAGAAGAAAAAGATTGGAAAAATTCTATTCTTAAACAGCGTAATGCCTTTTTAAAAGAATTAAAAGAACTTTCCTGCCAGCAGGTATGCCAGATTTCCAGAAAGGTCCTGGCAGATCTGGCAAATGAAAAATTAGAAAATCAATTAATAGACAGCTTTTTACAACAATTAGAAGATACAAAAGATAATAATGGACAGGGATTTCAGTTATCTGATTTAGACGCAAAACAAGTAATAGAAATAAATACTGCCTTTCAATTGCAGAAAAAAGAAAAAGAAAAGATTACCGATAGATTAAAAAGGTTTTTTCAGGATGAAATAGATATTAGTTTTAAAGAATCTGAAGACCTTATATGTGGAATTGAATTAAGGGCAAAAGGAAAAAAGATTTCCTGGAGTATAGAAAGTTATCTCAATTCCCTGGAAAAGAATTTACAAAAATTATTTGAAGAAGTTGGGAATCAACAAAATATCGACAACAAAGAAAAAGATAGCACAGAAGTAAAAGAAAAAGAAGAAGAATAACTTCTCTTGGAGATAGATAAGATGAAAGAAATAATTCAAAATATGCCTCTACAGGAACATATAAAAGAAAGTTTTTCCAGAATGAAAAAGGTCATAAAAAAACAGGAAGCATCCTTTGATTTCCAGGAAATCGGAATCATTACTTCAGTTGGTAAAAATATTGTAAAGGCAAATGGTCTTCCTAATGTAAAATCAGGGGAGATTGTCCGTTTCAAAAAAGGACAATTGGGAATGGTCTTTAACCTTAATGCTGATAGTGTGGATATTATACTTTTAGATGAAGCAACATCTATTGGCTCGACTGATGAGGTAGAACGAACCGATAGGGTTATGAGTGTCCCGGTTGGTGAAATTCTCCTTGGTCGTATTATAGATTCTGTAGGAAGGCCTCTTGATAACAGGGGAGCTATCAGGTCAACAGAATATGCACCGATTGAACAGGATGCTGCTCCTATTATGGATAGGGACCCGGTAAATACTCCTTTGCAAACAGGATTATTGGTTGTCGATTCTTTAATTCCAGTTGGCAGAGGTCAAAGAGAATTAATTTTAGGCGACCGTCAGACAGGCAAAACAGCCATTGCAATTGATACTATTTTAAATCAGAATAATGGAGATGTTGTCTGCATCTATTGTGCAATTGGCCAGCAAATATCTTCTGTTGCCCGGGTAATTTCCAGGTTAAAATCATCCCAGGCGATGGAATATAGTATTGTATTAGTGGCATCCGGCGATGAGGCACCCGGACTTAATTATATTGCTCCATATGCTGCCACCAGTATCGGAGAATACTTTATGAGAAAAGGCAAGGATGTTCTTGTTATTTATGATGATTTAACCCAGCATGCCCGTTCTTATCGTGAGTTATCATTATTAATGAGAAGGCCACCGGCAAGGGAGGCATTCCCGGGTGATATTTTTTATATTCACTCCCGCCTTTTGGAAAGGGCTACTCATTTGAAAAAAGAATACGGTGGAGGCTCTTTAACAGCCTTACCGATTATTGAAACAGAAGCCCAGAATTTATCATCATACA
>JAQVMU010000024.1:4110-19784 GCA_028703475.1 Atribacterota bacterium
GGTGATATTTTTTATATTCACTCCCGCCTTTTGGAAAGGGCTACTCATTTGAAAAAAGAATACGGTGGAGGCTCTTTAACAGCCTTACCGATTATTGAAACAGAAGCCCAGAATTTATCATCATACATACCAACTAATATAATATCCATTACTGATGGACAGATATACCTTTCACCTCAATTGTTCCAGGGTGGTATTTTACCGGCAGTGGATGTAGGCAAATCGGTTTCCCGCGTTGGAGGAAAAACCCAATTGGCATCGTACCGCCAGGTGGTGGGTGATTTACGGTTAAGCTATTCTCAGTTCCAGGAACTTGAGATTTTTTCCCGTTTTGGAACCCAATTAGATGAAAATACCAAAAAAACTTTAACACGGGGCAGAAGGATAAGGGAAATATTAAAGCAGAATCAATATGAACCCTATTCAGTTTTAGAGCAAATTATCCTTCTTTTAGCTGTGTCCCGTGGCTTGCTGGATAATATCCCTATTAGTAAAATTAGTATATTCAAAAAGAGAGTTAAAGAGGATATTAAAGATAAATTTTCTGGGATTACGGAAAAGGTTAATAATAATAAGACCCTATCTTCTGATGATAAAGATAGATTGACTAACTTTATTCAGGAAATAACTGATTCATTTGTGAAGGATAGTAATTATGCAGACGCTGGAGACAATTCGTAGAAAAATTGAGAGTGCAAAAGATATGCACTCAGTGGTAAAAACAATGAAAGCCCTGGCCGCGGTAAATATTCATACTTACGAAAAAGCAGTTGATTCTATTAACTTTTACCATCAGAATATCGAAGCGGGCTTACAGATAGTTTTAAAAGAAAACCCTGATATTTTGAAGGCACCGACTGCTGATGGTAGTGATTTAATGGGTATCATTATTTTTGGTGCAGAAAGAGGAATGGCGGGTAATTTTAATATACCAGTTATTAATAAGCTGGATTCCTGGATAAAAAAAGAGGGTTTAAAAAAGAAATCATCACTGATTGCATGTGTGGTTGGTGAAAGAATTGCAGAGCCATTAAAGGATATTGGGATATCCGCAAATTATAACCTTGAATATCCTAATTCTCGCTATCATCTGGATGGGACTATTCAAGATGTACTTTTAATAATAGAGAAATGGCGTTTTCAAAAAAAAGTATCACATATCTACCTTTTTTTTAATCACCCTATAAGTAGTTCTTCTTTTAAAGCAGATTATTTTCAATTATATCCTCTAAACCATGACTGGCTAAGAGAATTAGCAGGCAAACAATGGCCTTCAACCTCAATACCATTATACACTATTCCGGCAGGCACTTTGTTTAACCTGATTATTCGTCAGTATTTTTACATTTCCCTTTATAAGGTCTTTATTGAAACAATGGCAAGCGAAAATGCCAGTAGATTACTTGCAATGCGCAAGGCAGAGAAGAATATTGAAGAACAGTTAGAAGAACTGGATGCCCAGTTTAATAAAAAAAGACAGGATTCAATTACTGATGAATTACTGGATATCGTCGCCGGCTTTGAAGCCCTGACTAAATAATATTTATTATTTTTTGTAAAAAATAGTGAAAACATGTTATCATTATAAGTTGTTGTGTGGTATTAGAGGATATGCTATAAATGAACGAGAAAAAAAATTCCAAGGATTATAAAAAAAATATTCAAATTGAGGGAATGACCTGCATTAATTGTGCTAATCGGGTTGAGGAGAATATTCGTAAAATTAAAGGAGTAAAGTTTGCCTCAGTAAACCTGGCAACAGAATCTGCTTATCTGATTAGTAATCGAGAATTAACTGATCAAGAAATAAAAAAAGCCGTTGAAAGCGCAGGGTATAAAATAGCAGAAAGTTTTGATGAGGATTCAGGACAGAAGAGATATAAAAAGATTAGACAGAATGCCATAATAGCCTGGATAGTCACATTACCTTTATCTATTATGATGATTTTTCATATGCTCGGCTATCATGTCCCGGGCTTTGTATTTCTGGAAGTAATAAGTGTTGCTTTTGTAATATTTTATTGTGCAGCATCTACGATAAAAAGTGCCTGGATTGCCTTAATCCATTACCATTTTAACATGGATACGCTTATTACCATTGGTTCTATAACATCCTGGATTACTGCTCTTTTTAGTTATTTAAACTTGCCGATTATGTCTTTCGGGACAATTGGAGCAATGATTGTTGCTATTCATTTGACTGGTCGATTTATAGAATCACATCTGAGAGATAAGGCAGCTAAAGAAATAAAAAGCCTGATAGCTTTACAATCGAAGGAGGCAACAGTTGTTATTAACAGCGAAGAAGTCAGGCTGCCTATTAATATGGTTAAAATAAACCAGCTGGTAAAAGTTAAACCCGGAGAACGTATTCCCGTTGATGGCACAATAGTAGAAGGAATTTCCTCAGTAGATGAATCTTTTATTAATGGCGAACCTATTCCAAAGAAGAAGGAAAAAGAAGATATTGTTATCGGCGGTTCAATAAATTTAACCGGTATACTTACAATAAAGGTTACCAAAATAGGGGAAGAGTCTTTTCTGTCCCAAATGATTCTGTTGATAAAAGAAGCCCAGGGAACTAAAGTACCTATTCAAGCACTGGCAGATAGAATAACAAATTGGTTTGTGCCAATTATTATTACTTTAGCATTAATAAGCGGTATTTTCTGGTATTTTAACATGGATAATTATCAGTTATTTTTATTAAATGCAAGGGAAATATTTCCATGGATATTGATTACTGAAAACAATTATTCATTTGCAATATTTGTTTTTATTTCAACTGTTGTTATTGCTTGCCCCTGTGCTTTAGGATTAGCCACACCAATGGCTCTGGTGACAGGAAGCGGGATAGCGGCTAAAAAAGGATTAATTATACGAAATGCTGAAGCAATACAGACTTCCAAAGATATAGCATATGCATTAATGGATAAAACTGGTACTATCACACATGGTAATCCATCAGTAATAAAGCATAATCTCAGCCAGGAAGAAATGGACGTGGTAGCATCAATTGAAAGTAATTCTCATCATCCTTTGGCCCAGGCCATTGCGGGCAACTTGAAAAATTTAAAAAAAATTGATAATTTAAAAGAAATACCAGGAAAAGGAGTTACAGCATATTTTAACGGAATAGAATACTTTATTGGCAAACCGGAAGAAAGGGAAGAATATTTACCATATTTTAAAAAAGGCCAAACAGTAGTTGAAATATTAAAAGGAATGACTAAACTTGGATTTATTATTTTAGCTGATAGAATAAGAGGTGAGTCAGAAAAAGCGATTAATCGCTTAAAAGAATTGAATATTACCCCGGTAATGGTAACCGGGGATCATGAGATAACTGCCCGGGTTGTGGCAGATGAAGTGGGCATTGAAAAAGTATATGCAGGTGTTAAACCTGAGGAGAAGCTGGGAATTGTCAGGAAGTTCCAAAGTACCGGGAAAAAAGTACTTATGATAGGGGATGGAATAAATGATGCTGCCTCCCTGAAAGGAGCAGACATTGGAGTAGCAATGGAAAATGGGGCTGACCTGGCTATAGACAGTGCTGATATAGTTATAATAAGAGAAGGACTATATGGTCTGATATATAGTATTAATATATCTGCAAGTATTTTTAAAATTATCAAACAAAATCTTTTCTGGGCTTTTTTATATAATACTTTAGCAATACCCTTTGCTATGTTAGGCCTTCTGCATCCCGCAATTGCAGAAGGAGCCATGGCTTTTAGTTCAATTACCGTTATTTTAAATTCTTTAAGAATAAAGAATAGCTTTAAATAAAAAAAACATAAAAATGTGATAAAAAAAGAAAGGAACATATTATGAAACACAAATTGATTACTTTAGATGGGAATACGGCAGCTGCCCATACTGCCTATCACCTTAGTGAAAACATTACAATCTATCCAATTACTCCCTCTTCAGTTATGGGAGAATTGGCGGATCTATGGGCATTTCAGGAGAAAAAAAATATCTGGGGAGCAATCCCATTTGTAGCCGAGATGCAGAGTGAAGCTGGAGCAGCCGGAGCTGTACACGGTTCTCTGCAAAGAGGAGCATTAACTACTACATTTACTGCATCACAGGGGTTATTGCTTATGCTCCCTAATATGTTTAAGATTGCCGGTGAACTTACTCCTGCTGTATTTAATGTTTCAGCCCGTTCAGTGGCTACTCATGCTTTATCTATTTTTGGTGACCATTCTGATGTAATGGCTGCAAGAACTACAGGATTTGCATTATTGGCAGCGGCTTCAGTTCAGGAAGCCATGGATTTCCCATTAATCGCTCAAGCAGCATCGCTGAAATCCAGAATACCGTTTTTGCACTTTTTTGACGGGTTCCGAACTTCGCATGAAATATCAAAAGTAGAGATGCTGGAAAATGAAGAAATGGAAAAAATGATTAATGATGAACTAATATACCAGCATAGAGCACGTGCGCTTTCACCCGAACGTCCATTTATAAGGGGAACTGCGCAGAATCCTGATGTATTTTTCCAGGCAAGGGAAGGGAGTAACCCCTTCTATGATAAATGTGCTGATATTACTGAAGAAACTATGAAAGAATTTAAGGACATTACCGGTAGAGAATATCATCTCTTTCAATATGAAGGTGCACCTGATGCAGAGTATATTATTATATTAATGGGTTCAGGCTGTGAAACAGTCCATGAAACTGTGGAACACCTTGTAGAAAAAGGCGAAAAGGTAGGTGTGATAAAAGTCAGATTATTCAGACCATTCTCCATAAAACATCTATATAATGCCATACCTGAGACAGCTAAGAAATTATGTGTTTTAGACAGAACAAAAGAACCGGGGAGTGCTGGAGAACCTTTATATATTGAAGTCTTATCCGGAATTAATGAGTATATGAGCGAGAATAATATAGACAGAAAAATAAAGGTAGTTGGTGGGAGATATGGCTTATCTTCCAAGGAATTTACACCAGCCATGGTTATGGGAGTATTTGATGAAATTAAAAAAGAAAAACCCATGAATCACTTTACTGTTGGTATTAATGATGATGTAACCAATAAGAGTATCAAATATCCGGAACATTTCCATATTGAACCAGCCGACAGAGTTAGAGCAGTATTCTATGGATTGGGTTCTGATGGAACTGTAAGTGCAAATAAAAGCTCTATTAAAATTATTGGGGAAGAGACTGATAATTTTGCTCAGGGATATTTTGTTTATGATTCGCGAAAAGCAGGGTCATTGACAATTTCACATTTGCGTTTTGGCAAAGATCCAATTCATTCACCATACCTGATTGAAAAAGCAAACTTTATAGGATGTCATCAGTTTACGTTCCTGGAAAAATATGATGTTTTAAAACATGCAGAGGATAATGCAGTATTGTTGTTAAACAGCCCATATCCTGCTGAAGAAGTCTGGGATAAAATTCCTGTTGAGGTACAGAAGAACATTATTGACAAAAAAATTAAAGTATATTCTATCAATGCATATCAAATTGCCAAAGAAACCGGTCTTGGTGTTAGAATTAATACAGTTATGCAAACAGCATTCTTCTTGTTAAGCAAGATTCTCCCGGAAGATGTGGCAATCGACAAAATTAAACAATTCATCAAAAAATCTTATGGAACTAAGGGAGAAGAGATTCTCAGCAAGAATAACAAGGCTGTGGAGTTGGCAAAGGAATCTATTGAGGAAATTAAAGTACCGCTCAAAGCTGAAGGCACTATCAGGAAAAAGGATACTGTTTCTGCTAAGGCACCAAAATTTGTTCGTGAAGTAACAGCTAAAATGATTGCTCAAGAAGGAGATGATATTCCTGTAAGCGCTTTTGACCCTGATGGAACATTCCCATCCGGAACTACCAAATGGGAGAAGAGAAATATTGCTCAGGAAATTCCTGAATGGGATCCGGATACCTGTATCCAGTGTGGAAACTGTGCTCTTGTTTGTCCCCATGCTGTAATTAGAAGTAAAGTTTTCTCACCAGAATTACTCGCTAATGCACCGGAAAACTTTAAGTCTACCGACAGTAAGATCAAAGATTTCCAGGGATTAAAGTTCACATTGCAAATCTCTCCTGAAGATTGTACCGGTTGTGGTTTGTGTGTAGAAACATGTCCTGCAAAGAATAAGAAAGAACCTGGCAAAAAAGCCATCAATATGGTACCAGTGGAAAATATTCAAGAACAAGAGAAGAAAAACTGGGAATTCTTTGAAAATATTCCATTAGTTGATAGAGAAAAACTGGAACTGAACCGAATAAGAGACCTGCAATTTACTCAACCATTGTTTGAATTCTCCGGAGCCTGTGCAGGTTGTGGAGAAACTCCATATGTAAAGCTTATCAGCCAGTTATTTGGGGATAGAATGATTGTAGCTAATGCTACTGGTTGTTCTTCTATTTATGGCGGTAATCTGCCTGCAACACCATGGACATTTAATCAGGATGGTCGCGGACCTGCCTGGTCAAATTCTCTCTTCGAAGACAATGCAGAATTTGGTTACGGATTACGTTTGGCCATAGATCAGCAGAAAATAATGGCTATTAACCTGGTAGAAAAGCTAAAAAATGACATAGGTGAAAGCCTGGCTAATGAACTGATGAATGCAGAACAGTCCAATGATGAAGAAATACAAAAACAGCGAGAAAGAGTAGCCCAATTACATAAGAAATTAGAAAACATCTCTAAGGAAGAAGCAAGACAATTAGACAGTTTGGCAGAAGCCTTGGTTAAAAAGAGTGTCTGGATATTAGGTGGAGACGGCTGGGCTTATGATATTGGTTATGGCGGACTTGATCACGTTATTGCTCAGAAGCAGAATGTAAATATTCTGGTATTAGATACAGAAGTCTACTCCAATACCGGTGGACAGATGTCCAAAGCGACACCTTTAGGTGCTGTTGCAAAATTTGCTGCAGGTGGAAAACAAACTGCTAAAAAGGACCTTGCAATGATGGCAGTAAACTATGGTACTGCTTATGTTGCAAGGATTGCCCTGGGTGCAAATATGAATCAGGCTATAAAGGTATTCCGTGAAGCAGAAGCCTATGATGGTCCTTCTATTATCGTTGCATATTCTCATTGCGCAGGACACGGTTATGACTTAAGAAATGGGCTAAAACAGCAAAAAGCAGCAGTAGCCTCCGGGTACTGGCCATTAATGCATTATAACCCGGAATTAAAGAAAGAAGGGAAGAATCCATTTGTACTGGACAGTAAGGCTCCTAGTATCCCACTGAAAGATTATATTTATGCTGAAAACAGATACAGAATACTGACTTATAGTAAACCAGAGATAGCTAAAGAGTACTACAAGAAAGCTCAGGAAGAAGTAATGAATCGCTGGAAAATATATGAAAAATGGGCTAAGAATGAGAATTCGAAAGAATAAATAAATTGATAAAAACAGGAGGATAAGTAAGTGGTTGATTTAAGTACTAAATATTTAGGTATTAGATTGAAAAATCCCTTGGTTGCCTCTGCTTCTCCGTTATGTGAAGATATTGAAAACATCAAGCAGATGGAAAAGAGCGGAATTAGTGCTGTAGTCTTGCATTCACTCTTTGAGGAACAGGTTATTCTGCAAGAGAAAGAGTTGAATTATGCTTTGACTCAACAAACAGAAAGTTATGCCGAATCTTTGAGCTATTTTCCTGATGTAAATGATTACCGTTTTGCTCCTGATGAGTATGTAAACTATATTGAGAAAGCAAAAAAGGCTGTCGATATACCGATTATCGGCAGCCTGAACGGTATATCAAATAGTGGATGGCTTAAATATGGGAAGAAAATTGAAGAAGCAGGAGCGGATGCCCTGGAATTAAACATTTACTATCTGCCGACAATAAAATCTGTTTCCTGTCAGCAAGTTGAAAAGATGTATCTGGAGTTACTAAAAACATTAAGGCAAAACATAAAAATACCAATAGCAGTAAAACTAAGCCCATATTTTAACTCAATACCTGATACAGCATATAAACTTGTTGACGAGGGGGCTGATGCGCTGGTTTTATTCAACAGATTTTATCAGCCTGATATTGATTTAATGAGAATGTCGATATCCCCTAATTTGGAATTGAGTGAATCATCCGAGTTGCGTTTAAGACTAAGATGGGTAGGACTACTTTATAAGAAAGTTAAGGCAGACCTGGCAATTACCGGAGGAGTTCATACAGCTGAAGATATAATAAAAAGTATTTTAGCCGGAGCAAATGTTGCTATGATGACTTCAGCTTTACTACTGAGGGGAATTTCTTTCATTGAGGAATTAATAAAAGCGACTGAGGATTGGATGAAAAGAAACCATTATGAATCTATTGATAGCATTAGAGGAATTTTAAGCCAGCAGAATACCAGAGAAACAGATGCATATGAAAGAGCAAACTACTTGAAAGTATTAAAATCTTATCGAATGGAATAGGTATTATATACCTTGGAATAAATGATGAATTAACAGGCAACCCGACTTGTGAAATAGTTGGTTGCCTGTTAATGGAAAGAAAGGTTTAAAATAAACAATATGTTTGGGATAGATTGGGCTCATATTCCTGAAGCAATAAATCCTGTTTTAGCCTCTTTTGGTCAATTCAAAATCTATTGGTATGGATTGATGTACCCTCTGGGTTTCTTAACCGCTTTTTCTATTGCTATTTATCGGATTCGCTCAGAAAAATTAGTTTTTAAAGAATCTACAGTATTGGATTTCTTGATCTGGGCAGTTATTATGCTGGTGATAGGGGGAAGGATCGGGCATGTTGTTTCATCAGATATAGGATACTATTTAACCAATCCAATGAGAATAATACTTCCTTTTGACTTTTCGGGAGGTTTTCACTATACGGGTATTTTGGGAATGTCCTACCATGGAGGAATGATTGGTATTGTATTGGCCTTTATATTATTTTGTTTAAAAAGAAATATCAATCACTGGCAATTCGCTGATATGGGTATTACGGGAATACCTGCAGGTTATACCTTTGGCAGACTTGGCAATTTTATAAACGGAGAACTGTATGGAAAAGTTACAAATTTACCCTGGGGAATGTACTTTCCTGCAGATCCAACCAATCAATTAAGACATCCCACCCAACTATATGAGGCACTTTTTGAGGGGGTCGTTCTTTTTATCGTATTATGGTATCTGCGAAAAAAGAAATGGTTTAATGGCCTTCAATTAAGTGTCTATTTTATTGGCTATGGTATTGTTCGTTTTTTAAACGAATTTCTCCGGGAGCCATCACCTATATCTGGATATAAATATTTAGGATTCATGAATTTAGCACAGGTAATGTCTTTATTGATGATAATCGTTGGCATTTTTATTATCATAATTAGAAAAGACAAGCCATATTTACCAATAAGCAGGGAGGAAAAACTATGAATGGTCAGTTTTTTATCTTTTTGGGTATAATTGCACTGGTAGCTTTTTTATTTAAAGATGGATTTCTGAACATATAATTTTGTATTCCGAAGAGAAAAATCGCATAGGTAAAATTATTTTAAAAATATGCTAATAAATAAGAGTTGAGGTGGGAGAAATTATGTTAAAGGATTTAATCTTAAAAAACAGAAGCTATAGACGTTTTGATGAAGGAAAAAAGATAGACAGGCAAGAATTGTTAGAATTAATAGATTTAGCAAGATTATCACCTTCTGCAGCTAATAAGCAGCCACTGAAATATTTCCTTTCCAGTGAACCTGAGACTAACAAAAAAATATTCAACACCCTTGCCTGGGCTGCTTACCTGAAAGACTGGAAGGGACCTGCAGATGGCGAAAGACCAGTTGCTTATATAATTATTCTTGGTGATAAAAATATTGCTGAAAATTTCAGTGTTGATTCAGGAATTGCAGCTCAGAGTATCCTTTTGGGAGCAACTGAAAAGGGAGTAGGCGGTTGTATATTTGGTTCAGTTGCCCGGGAAAAACTAAGAGAATTGTTAAACATACCTTCACAATATGAAATATTATACGCATTGGCTCTGGGCTATCCTGTTGAAATAGTTCAGATAGAAAAATTAGATGACAGTGGTGATATTAAATACTGGCGTGATAAGAACAATATACATCATGTACCAAAGAGAAGCCTTTCTGATATTGTTCTTTCCTGAAAAAGTATTTATTGATTTTATTATCTAAAAATAAGGGGAAATCTTTGAAGATAATTCGCATTATCCTGTGGTGGATTTTTGTACTTTCAATACCTGTTTTACTGATAACTTCAGTAGTCAGGATGGAAGTTCAATTTTTGCCATTTTACGAATATGAATATGAAAAAAATAATATTAATCAGGTAACCGGTTTTGATAACTCTCAACTGGGGATAATTACCAGACATTTAATACAGTATTTTAATGGTAAAGTTGAAAGCCCTCAGCTACTGTTACAAAAAAATGATGAGCCCATTTACTTATTCCATGACCATGAATTAGTACACCTGAAAGATGTGAAGGATATCTTTCAATATGTATTCATGATGCAATATATAGCCTTGGGTTATTTCTTTTTGTATTTGCTATTAAATATTGTTTTGAAAAGAAAGGATAAGCTTCTTTATTTCTGGCGAGGATTAAAAAACGGGAGTATCTTAAACGTTATCTTGCTGGCTGTTCTGGGAATAGGAATGTTTGCCGGTTTTCACAATCTCTTTATCCGCTTTCATTACCTGGTTTTTGGTGACCCTCAGAGTTCCCCCTGGATACTGGATCCCAGGACTGACCATCTAGTGATGTTATATCCTTTGAATTTCTGGCAGGATGCAGCAACGTTCGGAATTATTGCTATCATTGTCCTATCGGTAATCCTGATTTTTATCAGCTGGCTATTTTTATTAGGGTACCCGCACAGTAAAAGATAAATAAAACAGCAGAAAAGAAAAATATAATTAAATTTCAGAAAATGCAAAATATGATAACAGTTCCATTTTTGATTACCATTATTATAGGTACAGCTATCGGGACTTTCCCGTTAGTTGGTCCGCTTTTTTCAGGTCTTTCTGCTGGTATTATTATTGGCAGGAGAGACACAGCTATGGTAATAGCTTTTTTAGGAACTATTCTTGGCGGGGTATTTTGTCGGATTTTCTTATTATACCCGGAAAATATCTGGCATTTCCATTTGTTGTATTTATTGGGAAACAATATTGGAGATTATTTAGAGCTAATTATACGTGGGAATATATTTTTCTCAGCCCTTTATTTTGGAATTCTGGGAATTCTGGGAGGTTTAATGGGAGTTAATATCATTTCTAAAATTAGAGGGTATAAAAACCATAGAGGAAAATAAATAAATTAGAGAATTAAAGGAGGCAAGATGTCATTAGCTATTAATACTACTATTCCCGAGGGGATTGTAATGGCAGCAGATAGCCGACAATCCTATCGAAATCGAAAAGGTATGGCACGAATAGGCAGTGATAATGCATCTAAACTTTTTCAATTAAATCACAGAATAGGTATAGCCTTAGCCGGCTTGGCTTTTTTACCGGAAAATAGCGGCTTGAGAAGTGTTAGCAGTTATATTAAAGAATTTATTGAAAATAATCCTGTAGATAACTATTCAATAGAGAAGACTGCTGATGAACTTATAAAACTATTAAATGAAAAATATGATTGGAATGACCAGCTAAATAAGGCAAAAGAACAAATCGAAAAAGATTTGCTTAATAAAAAATTTGAGATATTAGAAATAACTAAAAAAGAATCATATATTGATTTTCGATATAAAGATACTAAAGGCAACACAAGAAAAGGCATTGGAAAAATTGACCCCATCAGTTTTATTATTGCCGGAATAAACCAGGATGGTTCACAACAGGCTTTTACCTGTTATGTTCCCGGGAATAAAATTAAAAGTAGAGATAATAGGGAAAGAGGAAAAGAATATGGGCCAAACTGGATAGGACAGACAGATGTAGTATCAAGAATTGTATTAGGGTTTGATGGGCGAATAATAAATTTACCATTTGTACAGGATGCCAGTTCATTAACAGACCGGGAAAATGTCTTAAAACAGTTGCATAGTTTAGAATATGTAATTCAGTGGGGAACAATGACCCTGCAGGATGCAATTGATTTTTGTACATTGATGATTGAAACTACATCAGCGATTCAAAGATTTTCCGATGGGATAAAAGCCAATCCCGGTGAGCTGCCAGGGGTAGGAGGGCCGGTAGAGGTGTTGACCATTACACCTGAAGAAGGATTCAAATGGGTTCGGAGAAAAAGGATAATGGTTCATGACCATATAAGTGGTGATTAGAAATTCATCACAGATTAGAGACTGCTTTTCGAAATGAATTGCCCCTGTCAAATTCATTTACAAAAAGGCCGAAGCTGGTAGCTGCAGGAGACAGTAAAATATTTGTACCCGGTTGTGCCAGGGTATATGCCGTGTCTACTGCTTCAGCCATTGACTGTCTGACATGTATTTTCTTTTGAAATTTTTTTCCTTTTAATTTATTTATTATCATTTCTGAAGCATCATATTCCGGGTGCCTTAGAATTACAAGATGGGCAATATTATTATTGCTTATAATCGTACGGCACAAGCAATCATATTTCAATTTTTTGTCTTTTCCACCAAGAATTATAATCAAGGGTATCCCGGGAAATGATTGTACCGCAGCTGCTGCAGCTTCCGGAGTAGTAGCACAGGTATCATTGTAAAAATTAATTCCATTTAAAGTCCGTATTTTTTCCAGACGGTTGGGTACTCCCGAAAAATCTTTAATTGCCCCGGAAATATCTGATGCTGATAAATCCATGAGAAAACCAACATTAGCAGCCGCTAAAATATTACTTATGTTATGATTTCCAGGAACATGGATATTGTTGGTTTCTGAAAACTGAACCTGCCTGTTTGTATGCTTAAAAAACAATGCATTCCCTTTTAAATAAGTTCCCTGAGTAACCTCTCTTTTTGTACTGAACCAAGATATTTCAGCAGTTGTTTGTTGAGAGAGATTTCTTGTAATTGAATTATCAAAACTGGTAACCAGAATGTTAGTTCTATCCAGATATTTACAGATTATTTTTTCTGAACGGGAATATTCTTCAAAACTGTCATAACGGTCTAAGTGGTCAGGCAGAATATTAGTCAATACTGCAATCTGTGGTTTAAACTGCAGGTGTTGAATTCCTTCCAGTTGCCAGCTGGAAATTTCCAGCAGTACCAGTGTGTTTTCTTTGATTTTAGGTAATACATCAAAAACAGATATACCTATATTGCCTGCATGTACTATATCTTTTCCAGCTCGACAAAAAATATGATAAATTAAATCTGTTACAGTACTCTTGCCTTTTGTACCTCCTACGGCAATAAACTTTGTGGAAGGGCAAACTTTAAGAAATAATGATAAATCTGTTTCAATAGGAGTACCAAATTCTCTTGCTATTTGTAAGTATTTTGAATGATTTGGGACTCCCGGATTTTGAATAATCATATCTCTTCCGATAAAATCTTCTACTCTATGTCCACCCAGTACATATGTAATATCATAATCTTTTAATTCAGCCATAGTTTTCTGCAGTTCATGACTGGTTTTTAAATCAGTGACCAGCACATCTGCTCCGGAACCGGCCAGATATTTGGCAACACCCAAACCTCCACGATTTAAACCTAAACCCATTACTGTAATCTTTTTATTTTTTAAATTTAACAATTTTTTCATATGCTTCCTTATAAAATTAATATATCTATCATAGCACTATAACAAGAAAAAATAAATTTTAACAATGAGAAAATAGCGACAATTTTTTAATATTGGTTGCAAAATAAGAAGAATGTTCATATTATATTGATGTATTAAATAAATAATATACTGAAAAGGAGAAAAAACCAATGTGGTTTTTTTATTTAACCGGTATTTTGTTGTTTTTGTCATTAGCATTCAATCGTGCTAAAACTAAAAAGGCTTTGTTGATAACTTATAAAAGATTTAAAGTAATTTTCCCTTCTTTTTTAATTATGCTCATCTTTGTTTCAATTATATTATTTTTATTTCCCCAGGAGAAAATAATTCAGTATCTTGATTCCGGATACCATATAGTGAATGTTGTTCTGGCTGCACTAGTAGGCTCTGTAACTATTATGCCAGGTTTTGTAGCGTTTCCCCTTGCTGGAATATTAAGAAACAGCGGTATTTCATATATGATTATTGCTTCTTTTACTACAACTTTAATGATGGTTGGTACCATGACATTCCCGATTGAGGTAACTTATTTTGGCAAAAAAGTTTCTTTAATCCGCAATCTCTTGAGTTTTATTATAGCTATAATTATAGCGGTAGTGGTTGGCATATATTTTGGAGAGGTTACCTTATGAAAAAAGAACAGAAGAATAAAACTAATATCAATAAATATATTTATATATTTATAATAATCATTTATTTTGCATTTTTGATTTATTCATATATTTTTAACATTCCATCCGGATTAGAAATAGGAAACAATTTATTATCATTTTTGTCCTATATGATAAAAATACTTCCATGTGCATTCATTCTGATAGGCTTATTTGAAGTATGGGTCCCCCGAGAGAAAGTTGAGAGGCATTTAGGATATGAAGGCGGCATAAGGGGCTATATTTGGGCAATAGTCCTGGCTGGAACAATGGCTGGCGGTCTGTTGGTAGCATTGCCGGTTTCCTCTGCCCTTTATAAAAAAGGAGCAAGATTGAGTGTAATCTTTACATTTGTTGGAGCCTCTGCTATTGTCAGGATCCCCATGACTGTATTTGAAGCCTCATTTTTAGGAATAGAGTTTACAATAATTCGTTGGTTGGTGTCCATCCCCTTGATTATTATTTCTTCACTTTTTTTAGAAAGATATTTAGTAAAACAAAATTTTGATATAAGATAGCTAATAGTTAGGACAAATTAAAGTATTATTTAATTTGACGTAGATTTTAAATTATAATACAATCTTATTTAGTTTTGAATAAAACCAGATTATATTCCTTCATACACCAATGCGCCCGTGGCTCAATTGGACAAAGCAACTGACTACGGATCAGTAGATTGGGGGTTCGAGTCCCTCCGGGCGCACCATATCATTCTTTATTTAGTATATCGTATTCCGTATAACGTAAAGGGAATAAGGAAGGATATTAATTCGTAAGTTCTCAACAAACAAGTAAAAATTGAATAAACAAAGAAATTAAAGAAATACTTAAGAGTTAATGAATATATCTAAACCATAAGGAAAAAGGCATTGGTAGAGAATATCAATCAGGAAATGATGAAAAAAGCACTTCGACTGGCCCGAAAAGCTTATGAACAGGAAGAAGTTCCCGTTGGTGCATTAATTGTTTTGAATAATAAAGTAATTTCCCATGCTTTTAATGAAAAAGAGAGATTACAGGATCCCTCAGCACATGCTGAGATCTTAGCCATTAGAAAAGCGTGCAGGTATTTAAAAAGCTGGCATTTGGATGATGCAATCATGTATGTCACTCTGGAACCATGTCCTATGTGTGCGTATGCTATTATTCAAGCCAGAATAAAACGCCTTGTCTTTGGTGCATCTGATGTCAAGGCAGGTGCTGCCGGCAGTGTAGTAAATTTATTTAAGAAAAATTTATTTAATCATAATGTTGAAATAAAAGGCGGGATTTTAGAAGAGGAATGCGGAGCATTATTGAAGAATTTTTTTCAGGAAAGAAGATAATACCGGCATAATAA
>JAQVMU010000025.1 GCA_028703475.1 Atribacterota bacterium
TCCAGATCAATTTGAATTAGGTGCCTCCTTTTTATTTCTTTTTTTAAACGGATTATCCAGAAGAAAGAAACTATCATAATTCCTGCCAGGATTGATCCGATAATTAAAATGGCTCGCCAGATTGGACCATAGTCAATCTCTGCCTTAAATTCAATCCAATTATCGGTAATGGCAATTTTCTCTTCTTCAGTTATACTGTTTAGTGTTTTATCTATAATGCTGACCAGCTCCGGCCAGTCCTGCCGAACAGCAAAATACAATGCCTGTTCTTTTTCTGCCTCAAATGCAATGAACTTCAAATTAGTTAGAGCGTTTGTACGAACCAGATAATCGGTAGTAGCAAGATTCCCTACAAAAACTCTTTCCGTCCCACTGACAACTGAAGCAAGGGCGGCTTCTACACTATCATACAAGCTTAAATTTATATTCGGATAAGATAATAGATAGCTATGATGGGAACTATTTCTCTGTACTGCAACCGTTAACCCGTCCAAATCATCAATATCGGCAATACCAGTATCTGTATTTTGTGTCACAATAACCCTTTTAAAGTGGAAATATGGTTGGGAAAAAAGAAAATATTTCTCTCTTTCTTCTGTTTTGGAAACTGCTGGGAGGGCATCGAGAGCTCCTGATAGAGCCATATCATAGGCTTCCGGCCAGGTTAACCCTCTGGCAATTTCAAATTTTAGTCCTGTTCTCTCACTTATCAGGGAAAGGTAATCTGCGGTTATGCCTTTATATTCCCCATCCTCATCAAAAAACTCAAAGGGAACAAACTTCGGGTCTACCCCGAGCTGAATAAGAGGATGTTCCTCCATAAAGGTGATTTCACCCTGTGTCCAGCTAATCTTATTTTCTGCAATACTATTCTGCGAAAAACAGTAGTCTACTATTGTCACAGATAAGATTAAAGCAACAAACAATAAGGAAAGAATCTTTTTCACAGATATTCCCCTTCTATATTTCTATTTGCAATGACTAAATGACTGTATAATAAATATTTTACTACTAACTATATACACTGTTCTTACTTCACCTGGCATCAGGGTATAATATAAAATGTTTTATATTATACCCTGAAACCCTAAAGAAGCTCTGAAGGAAATTTTTTCCTGTTCAATATTGCTTCAAATTACAGCAATAATAAAAATACTTATTCAGCTTCTTTAATGGTAAATTTGTAACTTTTTTCACCAAAAATATTACAGACAGCAAGGATTTCTAATTCATCACCCTCTGCAGCCTCAGGAATAAAATAGAGAAAAGTTTGACTGTCCTCCAGTTGTTTAGAAATTTTTTGAACTATAATCTCTTTACCTTCATGGTGGACTGTTATGTTTTCAATAAAATGAACCGGGTCCCCGCCTACAATATGGGTAACCTCTACCGATAAAATATTGCTTTCTAAATTAAATTCAGCAACAATTTCACTTGGTGGATGTGCCATTGCTATGGCACCTGTTAAAAAGAATAATAAAAATACTATAAAGAATATTTTTTTCATTGAATTTTCCTCCTTATTAAAAATTAAATTATTTACATTACACTTTTAGTTAACAACTTTTATTTATTATATTAGAAAAAAGTTAATTTATAAATACAATAAATCAACACCAGTCAAAAAATAAGCATAAGCTGAGGGATTTTGCTCAACCATTGGTGAAAAAGCTTTCAATAATTGATATGCCCTTTGCTTAAATTGCTTGTTACCGGTAAAATCTGCTAATTTAAGTAAATTACAAAATGCTACTGAATTACCAGACGGAATTGCACCATCATAAACTTCTTTTTGCCTGATCAGAAGCTGTTCATTATTTGCAGAGGTAAAATAAAATCCTCCATTTTTTTCATCCCAAAAATCCAAAAATAAAACTTTGTTCAGGTCAAGAGCTTTCTGTAAATATTCATTAGAAAAAGTTGCTTTATATAATTCCAGCAAACCCCATATTAAAAATGCATAATCGTCAAGAAAACCCGGAATGGCGGCATCTCCTTCACTGTAGCGGTGAAGCAGGTGATTCGAAGAATCCTCTAATCTTCTGAATATAAAATCAGCCGCTTCCTTTGCTACTTCTAAAAAATCTTCATCTTCCAGAACCTGAGCAGCTTTGGCGAGTGCTGCAATTATCAGTCCATTCCAATCAGTTAGTATTTTTCTATCTTTATCAGGAGGTATCCGCTTGGCTCGAATTCCATACAGTTTTTCACGTATCTTTTCCCATTTCCCTGTATCAGATACCACTATCTCTTTTGTAATATCAGCCCGGGTTTGCTCTTGAAAACCTTTATAAAAGATATTACGATTTCCAAAAATTTCCCCAGGTTGTCCCTTTTTATATAGATTTCCTTCTGTTTCTATATTTAAGTACTTTTTAACAAAAACAAATTCATCTTTATCTAAAATATCTTTCAGCTCCTTCTCAGTCCACAGGTAGTACTTGCCTTCTTCTCCCTCACTATCCGCATCTTCAGCTGAATAAAATCCTCCTTCTTCTGACATCATATCTCTTGTAACATAATTGAGAATCTTCCTTGCGGTATCACTATAAATAATCTTACCGGTCATCTGATATGCTTCAAGATAGGACATGCTTAACAATGCCTGATCATAGAGCATTTTTTCAAAATGAGGAAGTATCCAATTTTTATCAGTTGAGTAGCGATGGAATCCAAATCCAATATGATCAAAAATTCCTCCTGCCTGCATTGATTGCAAGGTCTTCTCGACCATCGCTAAAGCCTGCTCATTTTCAGTTCTTTTCCAATATCGAAGGAGAAAAAGAAGCTGGTGGGGAGAAGGGAATTTGGGAGCCTTTCCGAAACCACCTGCCTTATTGTCAAATCTATCTGAAAATTCCTGATAAGCTCTCTCCAATATTTCATTGGTTAAAATTTCACCATTTAAATTCACAGAATTTTTTTGGAGTGCATCAATCAGTTGATTACCCTGCTCTAATAGCTTATTTTGCTGATATTTCCATAATTCCTTCACCTGTTGTAGAATTTCTATTAAACCTTTGTGTCCATATTGATTATTCTTTGGGATATAGGTTGCAGCAAAAAATGGGGTTTTATCCGGGGTAAGAAAAATTGTTAATGGCCAACCTCCACTGCCGGTCATCAATATAGCAACCTGCATGTACACTTTATCAATATCAGGACGTTCTTCCCTGTCAACTTTAACCGGAATAAATATCTCATTAATTAAACGGGCAACACTCTCATCTTCGAAGGATTCATGAGCCATAACATGACACCAGTGACAGGTAGAATATCCGATAGAGAGGAAAACCGGTTTATTCTCTTTATTAGCCTTGTTAAAAGCCTCTTCTTTCCATGGAAACCAGTTCACCGGATTATGGGCATGTTGTTGTAAATAAGGACTTTTTTCATATAATAATCTATTTTGATATTTTTTATGCTCCAAATATTATTAACTCCTTTCAACAGAAGTAAAATCCTTTTCAACTTTACAAAAATATTACCACAAAAAAAGTATTAAAGGGAATTCAGTCTTTATTAATTTTATCTATTTGTTAAACTATATTTCATCCGGGATTTTATTATCATCCCGGTAAATGGCAAATAGGTTATTGGCCAGATCTTTGATTTTTTCTGAATTTTCCACCTTTTCTACCCAATGAGCCGGAATTGCTTCTATACCCATTAATGCACCGGATATACCTCCGGTAATCGATGCGGTAGAATCACTATCACCTGAATGGTTAGCCGCTGCCAACACTCCCTTACCCCAGTTTTCGGGAAACCTCAACGCACAGTAAATCGCAATTCCCAGGGCTTCTTCTCCAACCCAGCCCTTCCCAATTTGTGAAATTGCTTCATCAACAGGTAAATCACTGTCCTGTAACTGAATTGCCTGCTCAATCTTATTTAATGTTTCCCGGTACCCTTCATATCTTTTTAAAAATACCTTACTCAATTCAACTGCTTCCACGAGTCCCTTACCAGCAATAAGATAAGAAATAATGGCTGAGAGCACACCTGCCGATAAATAGCCGGAAGGGTGACCATGGGTAATAGCGGCACATTCTGCTCCGATTTGAAAGGATGTCTCAGGATAAAAAACTAACCCTACAGGAGCAACTCTCATCACCCCTCCGCATCCCTTGCTATTATTGATTCTATTTTTAATCGAACCCATCTTTCTACTTCTCAGTGCATTCAAACAGGTATTTCCCGGTCCCCTTACCTGGAAAGGGTCATCCATAGCATGAAGCCATCCTAAATATTGACGGTAAACCGATTGAAGTAAATAATTAATTCCCTTCTCTCTCAAAAGTTTACTTGCCTGGATACAGCCGGTTGCTGTTGCAATAGACATCTGGGTATCATCAGTATAAGACCCGGGCTTAAATCCACCCCATGGGTAAAAATCAGTAATTCCATCTTTGCTAAATTTTTCTTTTATTTCAGAAAGGCTCATAAATTCCACCGGCGCACCCAGGGCATCACCGATGGCAACACCAAATAGGCAACCAAGGATTTTGCTGAATATATCCTGTTTTACCATAATCCCTCTTTTAAACTTTCATACTTTACTTTTTATTTTTTCATAGTTTAAAGCAATTGTTCAAATATAAAAGTGCTATCTCTTCTTTTCTATTTACTTCTTATAAAATACCAGTTTTAATAACCTTTTCAAAAAAGAAAATATCTTCCCTATTTTTATCAATTTTCAAATTTAGCTCATATCCTGGAGTGAAGGATTTCCCAAGATATAATTTTCCTGAAATAGACAGTTGGTTTTATCTAATTTTTTCGATATTTTTTCCAGAAACATATACAGGCATTTATTTCCAAGATTAGGGTCTTCCTTAATTAAAAGTTCAAGGTTTTTCTGTTCTATTGTTAGTAGTTCGATAAATTCACTGGCTACAGCATTTACCTGATGCCTTTCATTGACAATAGCCGACTCACCTAAGAATCCCCCTGTGCAGATATCGGCCAGGATAATCTCATCATTCTTTTCATTGTATTTAACAATACGCAGACATCCTCTGATTATAATATAAAAAGAAGAATCCTCATCACCTTCTTTAAAGATAATTTCGTCCTCCTGATAGGCCTTCACTGCAGATATGCTAACGATTTTTTCTAATTCCTCGTCTGTGAAAGACTTAAACTCTGACATTTTCTTTAATATTGCTTTTTTATCTTCCAGACTAATTTTTTCATAATGTTCCTTATCAACTCTGATATCAACTTTAAATAGATTCTTTTCCTCCATTATTCTTCTTATCTCTTTCTTGCTGTTCAGGCTAAAATCTATTAATTTCTCCCAATTCTTTTGAATTTTTCTGTAGGCGGTAAAGGGATCTTTTTTGGGGATAGCCTCATACATGCTTAAATATATATTTTTTATAGATTCCTTGCTTGCTTCTACCTCATTATTCGCCAAAGATTCCATTGCCAGCAACAAATTAGTCTTAAAAATTTTATCTTCCAGGTCATTAGTCAAAAATTCTCCGGGATAGGGGAAAAAATCTTTTGCTGAAACCATCCGCATGTTATTTACTTCATATTGAGAGTCAATTTTAGATTTTTCATAAATAAATCTATAAATATCTTCTCTTGTTCTCTGCCATACAGGATGGGTCTTTGGGGGTGGTAAATGTTTTATGCTTAATTTATTATCCAGAAAGAAATCAAAACCGAACATTTTGGCATTAATGAGATAATCAATATCTTCTCCCCTGGTAATATTAGGATCAAAAGGAACTATCTGGTATAAATTTTTATGAACGACCATAGCCCCGCCAAAAACAAAAGGAGTTTGTTTAAGACGCGGCTCACAACCGATTATCTTATCAAAAGCCTTTGATTTACATCCAAACCGATTCCAATAAGTCATCCAGGGCTCCATACTGACATCATCATAATAATTTCCATATTTATTCAAATAATAACCGGCTACCCCGTATACAGTTTCACCATATACTCTCTTTCCAATAAATTCCCGGGCTATGTCCATAAAATCAGGATTTTCAATAACTTCATCATCATCAATCAACACTGTTATTTCAGAATTGAGTAAATGAGCAGCAAACAGACACATATTCCTGACATTTGCATAACCGTTTAAACTCAATAATGAAAGCACATTCTCTTCTAATTTAGAATTTCTAGCATATTTCCTGATTTTCTTTAAGGTATTCTGGGTAAATAGATAGGTTTCTGCATCCAGTCTTACCTCTTTAATTATTTTTCTGGCTTTTTCCTCTGCTTCATCTTCTATTTCCATATTTGTCGGACAAACCAGTACCACTAATTTGAAATCCTTCTTTTTTAAAATTTTCATACTTTCCAGAGTCCGAGCCAGGGTTCCCTCTTCATCAACCGGAGTAGCGTGGTCATAGACAATATCTCCTTTTTTGTAGCCAATCTTGCTTTCCCGTCCCCAATAGGTAGGTATAACCACTACAGTTCTCATCATTTTATTTCTCCTTCTTATTATCGTTAATAATTCTTTAGAAAATTTCTCTCTTCAGTTAAGATATTACTTCCTGGTATATTTTTTCTACTTCCTTAATAGTATTGTCCCAGGAAAAATTATTTTTTGCATATTCCTGTGCTCGCTTTTTCCTCTCTTCTTTATCAGGTCTTACCAGCTCATTAACAATAGCTTCTGCCAGGGCTAAATCATCTTCTACATCAACCAGGGCACCAATGTCAGGGTTTATAAAATCAAGAAGGCCTCCCTGGTTGGTACCTACTACCGGAGTCCCGCAAGCCAGTGCCTCTATAGCTACCAGCCCAAAAGGTTCAGTTCTTGAAGGCACAGTACTCACATCTGCGATATTAAATAAATCTACCAGCTGCTCCTGGTTTATATGACCCAGAAAAAATGTGTTTTTTAATCTTAAAAAATCTTTCAGTTTCTTTAACTCTTCATACAATCCGCCATTACCAGCTATCAAGGTCATTGTTTTTTCTTTCATCCGGTTTTCATATATTTTAGCAGCTTTTAATAATATGTCCACTCCCTTAAAATGAGCTAATTTCCCGGCAAAAAAAACAATATTATCCGGTATATCATTTATCCCAAACTTCGCTAAGACTTCCTTCCGGGAAAGGTTTTTTACTTTAAAAAGATCTGTATCATAGCCATTATAGACAATTTTTCTTTGTTTATCCCCAATATGGTAAAGCTCTCCTGCTTCTCTGTCTACTTGTTTTGATATAGTAATAACTTTGTGTGCATTTTGAGCACCTTTTAAAGCATAAGGGTGATACCTTTTGTCCTCTATAAATCCTTTCAAGTCTGTGCCATGCGCTGTTGCTACATAAGGGATACCGGTCTTATAAGCTGCATAAGGAGCAATCCAGAGATGCTGGGCATGAATAATATCGGGTTGGAATTTTTCTGCTTCTTCCCCGGTCACCCTGACCATAATATTAATATAGTCCTTCATCTGCTTTTTGTTTAGTTCATAAAAAGTATTATTGCTTCTGGGATGACTGGTAAAACAGGGGAAATTAAAATCAACTTCATAATTTTTATCAGAGTTATTACTGAACATTATCGGTCTTATTCTAAAATCTTCCTTTGGCACTGTTTGATTTTCCGGAAATATTACTTCAACATTGTGTCCGATTTTAGTTAATTCTTTTGCCAGATTTTTAGTGTAAATTCCACTTCCCGATCCTTCCAGGGGGAAGTGGTTTATTATTAATATATTCATTTATCTTAGCTCCTGTTTTTCTAATTTTTCAATCAGGTCATCCCAGGCTTTCATAGTATCTTCATATTCATTAATTACTCTTCCTAAACCATTGTAAGATTTTTCCAGTGCTTCAGGGAGAATTAAAAATCTCTTATCTCCTAAATAAGAGGTTATAGCCCTGGACCCTATTAGTGATTTTTCTTTCTGCCATTTTTTTACCTCTTTTACATCTATGCCCTTCAACCAATTTAAAAAAGGATTTCTGCCAATCCATCCCATACAGGTATAAAAAAATCTGTCCCTGATAGATTTATCTTTTTTTATATCAGGCACCTTTGGATAATTCCCGAAGGTATTATGGAATATTTTGGTATCTATATCAATACATTTTTTCTGGCTATTTCTAAACTTAATTCCCATCAGGGTGTCTTCCCCGCGTGTTAGAAAGTTTTCACCATTCACATTATACACTGTTGAAAAGAAAGGATTTATTTCTTTATAATCACTTAATTTTATGGCTACATTTCCACCTAAAATTTTATTTGTTTTAAAAACATTTCCCTTATTGTCATTATCTAAATTTAAACAGGAATGTTTTTCAGAATTTTTTACAAAAACATAAGCATCTTCTTTTTGTAAAGACAAAAATAACTCCTTCATTCCTTTAAAATACATAGGTGGAATAATGGAATAGCCGGAATAATCACTGGTGGTAATAATAACCTTTTCTTTCTTAAGATATTCTAAGTGCCTTCCGATAAAATCTATCTCTTTTTCTCGTACTTTATCATTTTCTTTTACCAATACCTTAGGATAAACATCTGTATCAATAAAAAAAAGTGCCTCCGTGCCATCCAGTAAAGCCTGGATTAAGGCATAATTTCTATTCATGCCATAAGGCACTAAATTCTGTTCTTTTAAAGTATTGCACTCTAATAAAGTATCTATATTTTCTTTTGATACACCGATCTTGTTTAATAATTTTACTATTTCCGGGGAATCATTTATTTTTAATAAAAAAACTTTTACTTTTTCCCTTAAACTTTCCACTAAGCGAAAATTACAATTATGGGAATAGACAATTATTATACTGTAAATTTTATGATTATACTTTAAAGCATTTTCTAAAAAATCATTTATTGGTTCTAAAGAATTGAAATCTTTAGTAATTGTGGCTATAGATATTTTCATTAGCGCTCCCTTACATTTTTTGATTGAGAAGAATCTTTATTCTGGTTTATTAACTATCCGGGGAATCTCATCTTTCAGACTAAATATGTAGTAGCTTAAATATTAAAGCTTTCTATGTAATATTCTCGAATAACAAGTTATTATTCTTTTTCATGGCTCTATAGCTTAAAGAAGAGCAGATTCTTTTATTATTATACACATCCCCTACTAACAATGGAAGTTTTGTTGTAATCGCATAGAAATGCTAATTCCATGAATGGCTGACCGTTTTATTTTCTAAATGGAACAGAAAAAACAGGAACAGGCGAAAGATGGAAAAATAAGTTCTGAAAGGAGAGTTAAGCTGATAATTTGAGACCTGCCCCTGTTTTTTCATGCTTATTGGAGAACCTTAAATTTTTTATAAAAAGATAGACTTTATTGATAAGGGGGATATTTGCTATCCCCCGCTTATCAATTTTGTATGGAAAATATTAATAGATTGTGAAAAGATTGGATAACTCAAACCCTGTTGTCATTGCGCGGCGCGAAGCGATAAAGCAATCTCATTCACTTTGACCCGCAAAAAAGTACAAAGTTTTGTATGTGAATTTGAAATTGTGCAAATTTTATTTTTTCTCTTTATTTTTACTTCCTTCTTTACCTCCTTCGGATTTTGGTATCTTATCAATTATATCCGGAATCTTCTCCATTAATTTTTCCAGAGCTCCGGGCTTGCCCATAGGTAACAGCTGCACATTATCCTTCTGTATCACAACAACAGCCGATGGTCTGGCCTTTGCCCCAAACCCTACACCTTCACCGGAACCTGCCTGTTTTTTCTCATCCGTTCCACCACTGGAGCCCGAACCCATGCCGAAGGTAAGCTCAATTACCGGAATCAGTGTTGTTTCCCCGACCTGAATCTCCTTTCCGATAATAGTTCTGGAAGTCAAAAAATCCTGTAATTTTTCAAATAACATTTCTAATCCTTTACCTAATTCTTCGTTCATTTTTATTTACCTCCTGATTTTTTACTTATTTCTTATTTCTCTTATTGTCTGCCTAACCCCTTTGGCAAAGTAAAACTGAATAAAATAGCATAATAGAAAAGCTATAATAATTCTTCCTTTAATGCTTATCTCTCCTTCAATTATTTCCTCTACAAATACCGGTTGCATTTTTATAATATTACTATAGGAACTATTCGGAAATAACAGGTAGAAAATACCGGTCAGTATGCCCGTATCGGCGGGATCTTCAAACCCGTAGATGAGATACAATCGATTGATTTTAGGTTTAATGTGTCTGAATATCCTTCTTATTAATCGCAAAGTTTGACTCATGAAAGATTGCTGGAAAAAATTGAAATATCTGTTCAAGGGTTTCTTTGTGGTTTGTTTTTTTTGCTCTACTTTTTTTATTTCTTTTTTCTTTTGCTGTTTTTGAACTTTTCTAAAATCTATTAGATTAATACGGAATCCAAAAATTTTCAGGAAGAATTCTATTTTTTTACTATCTTCTTTGATAGCAATAAGATTTATCAAAGAAAATAACCAGCTAATTCTCATCAACAAGAAATAGTATTCTTCTTTTTCCCCTTCCACTGAATAGACTACGGGTATAAAAATTATCGCAGCAATCAAAATAAGCAGGATAAGGAATAAATATAGCAATAAATACAAAACAAATTCCATATCGTTGACTCCGGTTTATCTTTCTCGATATTTATAAACCTTATATCAGAATATCAAAAAAAGCCTCTTCCAATGTACAAATTGTAATTCATACCACGAAGTGCAATTAATTCAAGAGAGATGATGGTCTTCTCAATACATTCTATTACCTTTTATGTTCTTTAGATCCTGGCAAACAGGATCATATATTGATGGCCATATTTTTTTGCACATTTCGGACAGTAGGCATAATGAATATAGTACTCATCATCTTTTGGAATATTCTTTCCTTCTGTTTCTAAATTCATGTTCATATCTTTTATAAATTTCGGAACAGCATTATATGGTCCATCGTAGACTTTGGCCATGAATGTTCCCGGAATCTGAACATTATTTGCACCTGGGACTTCTCCGGTTACGGAAATATAGATGTTTGATCTAAAGGCGGATGGATCCTGAAATAAAACTAAAACTTCATCTTTTTTAGTATCTATTTTGTCTGCACTAGTTGCCAGGTTCATCATCCCGGTTATCTTTCTGCTAATCATTGGAGGAAAGGGAGTATGAAACAAGGTAGGAATTGACTCTTTAATAAATTGCTTTTCTTCCCAGTTAAATGACTTTTTATCCCATTTTTCCGGGTTAAATTCAGGACAACATTCTTCATTATTTGTATTCATGTTGCACCTCAATTAAATTATTATTTATCTTCAATCAAATTATTCAATATTCAGTTGTTTTATTGTTTATATTATACTACAAAAGCAATTATATTTAGCCACAGATAATCCCTCGGCTATAAATTATTTTTCTGGTATAAAGATAATTTTTCACTATTCTGGCTGCTCAGATTATTCTATTAACAAGTGAGACAAGATATTATTTTCAATAATAGACTCCATTTATACATTTTGAATCATTTATTTGATTGCCAGTTTGGTTCACTGCTGTACTGTATTTTATCAAATAATAGTTATTGTACAATATAGTCAATTCTCACTGTTGCCTCCACTGCGTTACCATTATCATCTATACCCGTGACAGTTGCAATGACATAATGATTATCTGCTAAAACGCTGGAATGGTACATTTCACTTTGAATAGAATTATAGCCTGCAATATAATCTGTTCCAAACCATTGATGTAACATATCAGTGTTAATAATAATTGTACTTCCTGCTTCTCCCTCTCCATGATAATTCTCAAAAGTTAACCCGTTTAATGTAACTCCAACTCCATTACTTTCTGCTATTTGCAGCGTATAATTCCATTCTTCACCAGAAGTTTCAACTGGAACAGGGTTAGGATTGGCACTTATTGCCATTTTTGCTGTTTTCGGAACATCAACACATCCGGTAAAAAGCACACCAAAAAATACTATGATTGATAAAATTACTAAAATTGTTTTTTCTTTTTTCATCTCTTCTCCTTCTAAAATAAAATTAAAATATGTATTTAATAGACTTTTTATATATTTACAAAAATTTCTCATTTTTTTGTTTCTTTATATTGCATTTTATTATATCACTGATATTCTTGATCAATCTCATTTTGTTTCTACCCTATTAATATATTATGCTACAGGTAAGAAATTTTTTATTTTAAACTTGCAGTATAAGACTATAACAAATAAATACTCCTCCTTAGCCTTAGAGTTAAGGAGGAGTGAGTTCTCAATCATTAAATAGAAAATAAATTACACAGCCTATTTTTTTGCCATTGCTTTTTTGATAAAACCGATAATCGCCATCAGTACACCTCCGCCAACGCCACCGCTTGCTATACTTCCTACAATACTGGCAATATCTGTTCCACCCGTCTGGGTAGCAACTCCCAGCATCCCCAGAAGCTGACCTCCGATTCCACCGCCAATAATACCAGCAATAGAATTCATCAGTGTTCCAAGAGAAAACTCTTTCATCAATGAACCTGCGATATTACCCCCAACTGCACCGCTGACTAACTGAATAATTAATGGTAAAAGATTACCCATAAAATACCTCCATTTTTTAAAATCATAAAATATAGATAAGATAGCTTTTTCTTGTATAGAGATATTGCTAAACAGTTAATAAAAAAATATCGGCAGTACTTTTTAAGCTGTTATCTTGTGATCTCACCTCCTCTTATAAATATTATCCAGAAACAAAGACCAAGAAATTTATTTCAGTTTTAATAATTTAAAATACATTTATTTTTGGTTTACTTTTATTATTTTTATTTTTCTTACATTATAATCCTTATATATTAAATAGTATATAAATATTTTTTTAATAATGCTGCGCTTTTTCTGACAAATTTTCGCTGGAATGAATAAAGAAATATCTGTTTTCCTTCATATTCAATGCAGGTCTACATGCCTGTATATTCCTTTTTAATAATTAAAAACCTCTACTCTGTCCTATCCAGGGGGCATTCTTACCTGCTTTAAATTCCTCTACTCCAGGACCTTGTAGCAGATGCAAACGCCGGATACCATATATATAAGTTAAAATTAGTACAAATAAAGTTAAAGGCCATCCCAGTAAGATATTAACCCATGCTATCCTGGATACATCTCCAATCCTTAATAATAAAATCTGTATAAATAAACGCGTCAGAATCAATCCCGTCCAAAACCAGGTTACTTCAAGATATGCCGGCTTGATATCCTTACGCCAATACCATTCCAGAGGCCATCCACGGCTTAAATGACTTGCCCAGGCAGCCAGAGGCTTACCGGTTATTAAGCTTACTACAGCTAAAACTAAAAGCAACCCGCTACTTATGACAGGTCCGATAAAATAAAGAGCCGGGTTTCTGGTTAAATATACCAGGACTGATGCCATTATAACTCCAACCAAGCCACCCAGGGCATATTTCAAATCTTGCCTCTTAATAAGACGAATAGCTGCCAATATTAATGCCAGAAAAAATGAAGCTACAACAGCCAAATTTAAATTTGCGATACTATTAAATAAAACAAAAAATAATGGTGGAAAGATGGCATCAAGTGTCTTACCAGAAATAACTGAATTAATCTCTTCTAATATTTCTTTGCTTTTAACCAAAATTATGACACTTTCCTTTATTCTTAATTTTACTAAATAATAGGTTAGTAAAGGGGCATGATAGCTGCCCCTTTACTAAATTGCTAACTCTTAAATATTTTAGATAATATCAAACCTATCGGCATTCATTACCTTATTCCAGGCAGATACAAAGTCTTGTAAGAATTTCTCCTGAGCATCTTCACAAGCATAGACTTCCGCAATTGCCCGGAGCTGAGAATTAGAACCGAAAATGAGATCTACGCGGGTAGCAGTCCATTTAAGTTCATCGGTTGCACGATCACGACCCTCAAACACATTCTTCTCTTTGTCTTTTGCCTTCCAGGTTGTACTCATATCAAGCAGGCTCACGAAAAAATCATTGGTAAGAGATTCAGGCCTGCTGGTAAAGACCCCATGTTGGGATTGCCCATAATTAGCATTCAAAACACGCATACCGCCAATTAGAACGGTCATTTCAGGAGCGGTCAATGTAAGAAGTTGTGCCTTATCAAGTAATAGTTCCTCTGCTGATAGCGAGTATTTTCCTTTAAGATAGTTGCGAAATCCGTCTGCAACCGGTTCAAGGACTTTAAATGCTTCCACATCAGTCTGTTCTTGTGATGCATCTGTCCGTCCAGGTACAAATGGTACATTCACCTCATAACCGGCATTTTTAGCAGCTTTCTCTATACCAGCACACCCACCCAGGACAATCAGATCAGCAAGTGACACCTTCTTCCCTCCGGACTGAGTGCTATTAAACTCTTTCTGGATACCTTCTATTTTCTGAAGTACAGCCTTTAATTGTTCTGGCTGGTTAACCTCCCAATCAACCTGTGGTGCAAGACGTATTCTTGCCCCATTCGCCCCGCCGCGCATGTCTGAACCACGGAAAGTAGATGCTGCAGCCCAGGCTGTTGAAACCAGCTGGGAAACAGATAATCCAGAGGTAATAATCTTATTCTTGAGTTTTGTGATATCCTGTTCATTAATTAGTTCATGATCAACTTCTGGAACTGGATCTTGCCAGAGTAGTTCCTCTTTTGGAACTTCCGGGCCAAGATAACGTGAACGAGGTCCCATATCACGGTGGGTTAACTTAAACCATGCACGTGCGAAGGCATCTTCAAATTCTTCAGGATTTTCCAGATAGTGGCGTGCGATCGGCTCATATTTTGGGTCATAACGTAGTGACATATCTGCTGTGGTCATCATTGGCCGGTGTTTCTTTGAAGGATCATGCGCATCAACTACCATATCTTCTTCATCAACATCCTTGGCCAGCCATTGATTTGCGCCTGCAGGGCTTTTAACTAACTCCCACTCATATTTGAACAACACTTTAAGATACCCCATGTCCCATTTTGTTGGTTTCGGTTTCCATGCACCCTCTATTCCACTACCAATAGTATCTCCGCCTTTTCCACTGCCAAAACTGCTCTTCCATCCGAGACCTTGTTCTTCAATGGGAGCAGCTTCAGGTTCAGGACCCACATGAGTTGCAGGACCTGCACCATGACATTTACCAAAGGTATGACCTCCTGCAATCAGGGCAACAGTCTCTTTATCATTCATAGCCATACGAGCAAATGTCTCTCTGACGTCCCGACCGGAGGCAACCGGATCCGGATTACCGTTTGGACCTTCCGGGTTTACATATATCAAACCCATCTGAACGGCAGCAAGGGGATTTTCCAATTCTCTGTCTCCGGAATAGCGCTTATCTCCAAGCCATTCACTTTCAGAGCCCCAATAAACGTCCTCTTCCGGCTCCCACACATCCTTTCGTCCACCGGCAAAACCAAAGGTTTTTAAACCCATCGACTCTAAAGCACAATTACCGGTTAGAACCATCAGATCAGCCCAGGAAATCTTCCTACCATATTTCTGTTTAATTGGCCAGAGTAAACGACGTGCTTTATCCAGGTTTACATTGTCAGGCCAGCTGTTTAAGGGGGCTAAACGTTGAGATCCTGATCCCGCACCCCCACGACCATCACCCATTCGGTAGGTCCCTGCACTGTGCCAGGCCATCCGAATAAAAAGCGGACCATAGTGACCATAATCAGCTGGCCACCACTCCTGTGAATCATTCATCAAAGCATAGAGGTCTTTTTTTATCGCTTTCAAATCAAGTTTTTTAAATTCTTCAGCATAATTGAACGACTCTTCCATCGGATTACTCAAGTTTGAGTGTTGGTGAAGAATCTTGAGATTCAATTGATTAGGCCACCACTCTTTATTCGAAGTTCCACCGCCTGTAGTGATATTTCCGGTTTTGCCCGTTACCGGGCATTTGCTTTTTTCATTCATATTATATCCTCCTTTTAATCTTTTTTATCTATATTATTTTTATTTACATTTGATAAACACCCAGGACAAATGCCTTTGAAATATATATTCTTATCGATTATTTTGAAACCGTTCAATTCTTTCGCTTTTAAGGAATCAAAGTCTATAAAGAAATTGGTTATTTCACCACAAATTTCACACTTAAAATGTCCATGTTTTTCGGTAATGATATCATAGCGGGTTTCATGTTCTTCAATATTGACTGCTCTTACTAATCCATTTTCAAGAAAGAGATTTAATGTATTGTAAATCGTAGTTTTTGATAAAGTAGGTATTTCTCTTTGAAGATCCTTAAATATCTGTTCTGCAGTTGGATGATATTGGTTTTTGTATAAATAGTCCAATATTCTTAGTCTCTGATATGAGGGGTGTATTTTTCTTTTTTTTAATTCGGTTGATAAATCATTAAAGTTTGATTTCATTAATCATCCTTATCTTATAATTTATAATAAGTTTATATTTGTAATGATTACAAAATAATATACAATACAATATTTCTCTTGTCAATCTAAACTTTTATAACAATAAGTCCTCTAAGGACTAAGGATTTTTCCCGCTGTGGATTGAAAAAATTATCCAGATTTAAAACATTTTATCTTAATTTACCAGACGAGATGTTTCTATATTAATTATAATCATTACTATAAATAAGGGGATGTTAACTGGCCTGTTATTTATACAGGGCAAATCAACATCCCCTTTGCTTTTACTTTTCTTTTAATTAATTATCTTATACTTTATACTTTTACAAATTCCTTGTCTTTCTTTATCACACTTTTATCTGGTATATAAAAGTGAAATTCGTTAACCCTTGGCAATTTAATACCCAGGGTCTCCTGCATCAATTCCTCTATGGTTTCGATAAAAATAAATTGAATATCTTTCTTTATCTCCTCCGGGACATCGCAAAGATCTTTTTTATTTTCCAAAGGAAGGAGTATTTTTTTAATACCGGAACGATGTGCCGCTATTACCTTTTCTTTTATTCCCCCCACCGGAAGAATTGTGCCTCTTAAGGATATTTCTCCGGTCATTGCAATTTTTGCATCTACCGGAATTCCGGTAAACAGAGAAGCTATTGATGTAAACAGGGTCACACCGGCAGATGGACCATCTTTAGGTATAGAGCCCTGTGGTATATGAATATGAAGGTCATGTTTATCAAAATGATTATCCTCCAAACTCAAAAACAATCTCGATCTGATTAAGCTCTGAGAAATTTTAGCCGACTCTTTCATAACATCACCTAATTGCCCTGTAAGGGTTAGCTCTCCCTTTCCTGGCATAAAAGCACTTTCAATAAATAAAATATCCCCACCAACAGGTGTCCATGCTAATCCGGTAACTACCCCTGGCGGGTTTGATTTCTTAACTTTATCATATCTGGATATCTCGGGTCCTAATATGTCAAACAACATTTCTTCTTTTACTATATAAGGAATTTTTACCTCATCAACTATAATCTTTTCTGTTGCGTGTCTGGCTATAGCTGATAATTGTTTTTTCAGTCCTCTCACTCCCGCTTCCCGGGTATATTTATCTATAATCGCCTTTATGGTATCATCTTCTATTTTTAATTGTTCAGGCGTCAGACCATGATTTTCCAAAACCTCATCCATCAGATGTCTTTTTGCTATATGGAATTTCTCAGTCGTTGTATAGCTGTGAATCTGAATTATTTCCATTCTGTCTCTAAGTGGTTCGGGAATATCCCTTAAGGAATTGGCTGTTCCGATGAAAAATACATCAGATAAGTCATATGGTACTTCCAGGTAATGGTCTGAAAATGAATTATTTTGTTCAGGATCCAGTACCTCCAGTAATGCGCTGGCCGGATCTCCCATATTGGAAGCTAATAGCTTATCTACCTCATCTAATATAAACACAGGATTATTGGTTCGGGCTTTTTTGATTCCCTGTATAATTCTGCCAGGAAGTGCACCAACATAAGTTCTCCTATGTCCTCTAATTTCGGCTTCATCCCTTACGCCTCCAAGGCTTATTCTCACATATTCTCTCTGAAGCACTTTGGCTATACTTTTCCCCAAACTGGTTTTTCCCGTTCCCGGAGGCCCTACCAGAAGCAGGATTGAACCCTGCTGGTTATTCTTAAGCTTCATCACAGTTAGATGTTGAATAATTCTCTCTTTTACCTTATCCAGACCATAGTGGTCTTTTTCTAAAATATTTTTAGCTTCTTTAATGTCTACTTCCTTTATGCAGCTTTTCCCCCAGGGGAGTGCTATCAGTAAATCCAAATAATTTCTGATTACATTTGCCTCCACATTATTTGGTCCTTGATTTTCCAATTTCTCATTTTCTTCCAGAGCAATTTCTTTTACATCTTCAGGCATCTTAGATTCATTGATTAAGGTCAGGTAATCCTTCTTTTTAGTTCCAGACTGCTTTCCTTCATTTAATTCTTCCTGTATTGCTTTTAACTGTTCTCGCAGCATTTTTTCTCTATATTGCTTATTCACTTCACCGGTCAACTTTGCATTTATCTCCATTTGAAATTTAATATTTTCTTTTTGCTTAATGAGAAAATCTAAAAACATTAAACATTTTTTTCTTCTGGATCTAATTTCAAATAATTCTTGTTTTTCAGAAGGGGATATGTTGATAAACTGCATTAAATAGCTAATCATTTTTTCTAAATCATTTATACTATTGATATATTTAATATAGCTTTCAGAACCAACAAACCCTTTGCTGATTTCAGCAGAAAGATTTTTAATATATTCAAGCATCTGGTTTTGCGAATTCTTATCTAAATCTTCAATATCAGGACTAATGTCATATTTACCGACATAATAATCCTGCTCCTTACTTATATTTTTAACCTCTACTCTTTCCAATGCCTCTAAATTCATGTCACTGGTTGTTTTTGAATCGACTATCTTCTCAATTTTTACCAGGCTTCCAATATTATATAAGTCACTTTCCTGGTAATTTTCCAGATTACATCCGTCTTTTAGAAGCAGTACAATGGCATAATCGTCATCCTGCTTAATTCTTGGATATATTGTGTCAGATAATGACCTGCTGATTCTGATAGTGCTTTTTATTCCTTTAAAAAGCACGTGTCCGGGCATTGCTATAATTGCTAATTTATCTTTTATATTATTGGTATTCATTAATCTTACCTCATTTCTAAAACTGGAATTTCTTTATGCGTCACTCATACCCAAAATTTGTTTATTAAAAATCCTGGTATGTAATCATATTTTGTTAGTTTTACTTAACCTAACATTTATATTAAAAAAAATGAACTCTCAAACTATCTTTAAAAGTATTTCTATCAATAAATTAATTTCTTCCTTGTTTAAACTGCTTTCCACTCTTTTAACAAAATGATCATCAGCAATCTGTTCTAACCTGGCAATCATTTTGCCTTTTTCGGTAAGATACAGATAATAAACTCTTGCATCATGTCTGCATTGCTCTTTTTGTATGCAATCTAAACGAATGAACTTCTTAACCATTTCGGTAACTGTTGGCTTGGACAAACCCAGTTCCATAGCCAATTGGCTGATGGTCACATTTTCCCTTCTATCAAATAATTTCAAGTATTCAATCTGTTTTAGTGTTAGCTCTGAAATATTATGTTTCTTGATAACATTATATCTGCACTCTTTCTTAATTAGCATAAAACGGTTAAATACACCGAACAGGGTTTGATGTGCTTTCAAAATGCCACCTCAATAGTTAGTTAGATATTCCCTAACATGTTCTCATAAATATTCTTTTTTGTCAATAGGCTGTAGCTAAAGTGTGATGTTCCGGGTTATTGATTATTGGATTACCCTATTCAAT